>JALUWF010000269.1 GCA_027019785.1 Mariprofundus sp.
TGATCCATCAAGTTCGGCAATCTGCTTTATTTGCAAATGTATCCGCTGCTTTGGAATTAAATCCAGGGAATAAAGCATTAGCTGATACTTTGGATAAAGAGTTAATGATGAACCTTGAATTCACCCAACTTAGTGCGATTAATATTAAGACTGGTACAGAAGAATCGCTCAGAACATATCTTCAAACCCAAGTAAACCCTCTTGGGACTGACGTTATCATTAATTGCATACCAGGATTGAATAACTTCAAACTCCCATATAATAAAGCTTATGTATTCTATAATTTCATTGCATTTTTTACCGATAATTACGAAGCAATTAAATTGAGTCTTGTAACAGATACTACAGATATTATTGATGAGAAAGCTAAGGATCTTGAAGTTGATGGTGGAGAGATTGATGAAAGTAAGATTGTAAAGCATGGGTTATTCTATGAAATGATGAATTGTGTTGATTGCCCGAATGTGATGCGGGTGTTCCTCGCTAAGCAGATACTAATCCGAGACTTCGCCGTTTCAATCACTCATAACACCGAAAAACAAGAATTAACTATATTACACAAACCTTTATACGATTTCAATGTCTGGGGTTATAGTTCTATTCATTCACATGAATTATTAACATTATTAAGTTCTATCGAAGAAAAGGATTTAATACATATCTCTTCAAAATTAAGAGCCTTAACTAGACAATTGTTTTATTTATCCAATATGGAAGTATCAGAATCCGAACAAATTGAATATGATGTAACAATTACTTGTTTATTATGTATGGTTTATTTATATTCTTTAAAGATTGTTGAATATAAGTATTTAGAGAAATTAAAGTATAATAATGTAAATGTTGGTGAGAATTATTTATCAACTGTAAATACTGGTTTAAAATATGTAGTTGATAAGTTTGGGTTAAACGGCAATGTGCGAGTTATACGGGTCGGATGGATGGAAGAAACAACATCATCGGTTAATCTTGAAACTAAAGTCCAGGATATTATGGCTCAATATCAATATCTTAATAATATCGATGCTGTTAGTTTCCGTAATGCTGTGTTCGGTGATTTGATGAAAGAGGATGAAACCCATAAACCTATCAATTTCGATCCATCTGCATCACTTAATCGGTCGCATATCGTCAATATCGATAGTTATAAAGATTCTCCAATAACTCCAACGGTTCAACAGATATTTGATCATGATGAAACATCGTCAATGCTTCGATATGCGGACATTAATATCGAATTGTTTAAAGACCGAACTATTATATCCAAACCATTGGCTCAAGTTCTTTTGCTCCAATTTGATGGTAGTAACAGAATGTATGTTAAAGATAGCAACCCATTGAGACTTTATTTTGACAACATTATTAATCATGTCTTACCATCAATCGATAAGCAAAAGTTCTTAGCTGA
>JALUWF010000270.1 GCA_027019785.1 Mariprofundus sp.
CCCAGTTTGCACGGCACGCCCATATAATAACCATCGACGCCATACTCGCCTTCCAGATAGGCGGCACAGGGCAGGATGCGTTTTTTATCCTTGATGATCGCTTCAGCCATCTGCACCACCGATGCGCCGGGGGCGTAAAATGCCGAGCCGGTTTTCAGTAACTCGACGATCTCCGCGCCGCCTTGCGCCGTGCGTTGGCAGATTGAGGCGACACGCTCAGCGTCCATCAGTTCGGTGATCGGAATGCCTGCTACCGTTGAATAGCGCGGTACAGGCACCATAGTATCGCCATGGCCGCCCAACACGCATGCCGCCACATTTTCAATCGACACCTGCAACTCCTGTGCAATAAAGGCCCGCATACGGGCCGAATCGAGCACGCCGGCCATACCGATCACCCGCTGTTTGGGAAAACCGGACACTTTCAGAGCCGTATAGACCATGGCATCAAGTGGATTGGTCACCACCAGAATAATGCAGTTGGGAGAGTGTTGAACGATCTTCCGGGTCACTTCCGTCACAATTTTCACATTGATATTGAGCAGATCATCGCGACTCATACCCGGCTTGCGGGCGATGCCGGCTGTGATAATCACCAGATCGGAGTTGGCCGTATCGGCATAATCCTGTGCGCCGTGCACCAGCGCATCAAAGCCCTGAATGGGCGAGGATTCAAACATATCCAGTGCCTTGCCCTGCGGCACCCCGTCCATGACATCAATCATGACAATATTGGCCAACTCTTTCTGGGCAGCCAGAAATGCTGCCGTTGCCCCCACATTGCCCGCCCCGACTACGGTAATTTTTTTCCTGTGAAATGCTGATTTCGTGCTATCTGATACTTCTGACCAACGCATAGCCATCTCCTGTTTTCATTCTATCGATATGGAGTCAATCTGCCGATGATCATCAGATTAGTCCAACAAATCATAGGAAAACCTTTGCCACTGATTCCACCAATGACACGAACTAAAAATCTATAATTATTGCAAGTGCTTTAGCTTCAGCTAGCCCGGACTATAATCTCCCCATGCTGACCCTGCCCATCAATGATGTTCTGCCAGAGATCAAAGAGACATTAAGCACGCACAATCGTCTTGTACTGCAAGCCCCACCGGGCGCAGGAAAAACCACTGCCGTACCCATCGCCTTGCTGGATGAGAGCTGGTTGGGTGATATGCAGATCATCATGCTTGAACCGCGCCGGCTTGCTGCCCGCAATGCGGCGGCGCGCATGGCATATTTACTCGGTGAAAAAGTCGGTGAAACTGTGGGTTACCAGATTCGTCAGGACAGCTGTTTTAGCAATCAAACCAAATTACTGGTGGTCACCGAAGGGCTGTTAACGCGCAAGTTACAGGCTGACCCGGAACTTCAAAAAACGGCACTGGTTATTTTTGATGAA
>JALUWF010000271.1 GCA_027019785.1 Mariprofundus sp.
CTGTAAATGCTCAAGCGTTACAGTAACTGAATATTATGCTTTTTATATTCGTGTGCATTCGTGGTTAATGGTTTTGACCGTTTTTTCTCCCTACTCAACCGGCTGAAATTCGGAGGGGTCCTGCTCCGCCATGTGTTCATAGGTGGCCCAGCGCAGATCGACCGATTCCTGTGCCAGTTTCATCAGGTGTGCCGCTTGATCCGGATGGCTGCGTTGTAATAGCTTGTAACGCATCTCGGTATAGGCGTAATCCTTCACTTTCATGGTCGGCGATGGTGAATCGAGCACAAACGGCTTTTTGCCAGCACGGCGCAATTCCGGATTGTAACGGATCAGCGGCCAGTAACCGGAAGCTACCGCCATATCCTGCTGGTGCAGTCCTTGTGTCATATCAATGCCGTGGGCGATGCAGTGGCTGTAGGCCAGAATAATTGATGGGCCGGGATAATCTTCGGCTTCGCGCATGGCCAGCAGCGTCTGCTGCGGATTGGCGCCCATGGCGATGCGCGCCACATAGACATTGCCGTAAGAGATCGCCTGCAAAGCCAGATCCTTTTTGCCGACCGCCTTGCCTGCCGATGCGAATTTCGCCGTGGCACCAATCGGGGTGGATTTGGATGCCTGACCGCCGGTGTTGGAATAAACCTCGGTATCGAGCACCAGCACATTGATATTACGTCCCGATGCCAGCGCATGATCCAGCCCTGCCGAACCGATATCGTAGGCCCAGCCATCACCGCCAATGAGCCAGACGCTGCGGCGCACCAGATGATCGACCACAGACAGCAGATTTTTGGCGCGCGGGTCATGCATGCCTTCGAGTACCAGTTTCAGTTTTTCCACCCGCTGACGCTGTTGGGTGACTTCGTAACCGATGCTCTGATCGGCCTGGATCAGTTCATCAACAAAATAGATGTCGAGTTGATCGCGTAACTTGTCCAGTTCATGTTTGGCCATCTTCATATGGTGATCGGCGGCGATGCGCATGCCAAGTCCGAATTCAGCATTATCCTCAAACAGAGAGTTCGACCAGGCCGGGCCTCTGCCATCCTTGTTCACTGTCCACGGCGTGGCCGGCAGGTTGCCGCCATAAATGGAGGAGCAGCCGGTGGCATTGGCGACCAGCAGACGCGGCCCGAACAGTTGCGTTAGCAGCCGCACATACGGGGTTTCGCCGCAACCGGCGCAAGCGCCGGAGAATTCAAACAGGGGCTCCAGAAACTGGGTGCCGCGCACCGATGAATAGTCGATGGTGGCGCGATCATTGACCGGAATCGTTTCAAAGAAATCAATATCCTTACAACCCTGCTCCATTAATGGAGCTTTCGGGGTCATATTGATGGCCTTTCTGGTTTTGCCCGGATCATTCAAATCGTAGGCCGGGCAGGCATGCACGCACATTTCGCAGCCGGTACAATCTTCCAGATAAATCTCCAGCGTATAACGGGTTTCGGGGAATCCGCGTGCCGAAACCGGAGCGGATGGAAAGCCTTCATGCGCACCCTCCAGATGATCTTCATGATAAAACTTGGCGCGAATGACGCTGTGCGGACAGACAAACGAGCAGTTGCCGCACTGAATGCAGACATCCGGTTCCCACTTGGGTACGAAATCGGAAATGTTGCGTTTTTCCCACTGCGCCGTGCCGGACGGGTAGGTGCCATCGACCGGAATTTTGGACACGGGCAGATCATCGCCCTTGCCGGCCAGCATGGGCGCGGTGACCTGTTGCACAAATTCCGGCGCACGCACCGGTACCATCAGATCCATATCGCGGTGGCTGGTGATGGCGGCGGGGATGCTCACCTTGTGCAGATGATCCAGGGCGGCATCCACCGCCTTGAAATTCTGCTGCACCACATCCATGCCCTTGCGGGCATAGGTTTTTTCAATGGCTTTCTTGATCTGGGCAATCGCTTCATCGCGGGCCAATACGCCGGATAGGGCGAAGAAACAGGTCTGCATAATGGTATTGATGCGCCGACCCATACCGGAATCGCGCGCCACGGTGGAGGCGTCGATAACATAAAAATCGATCTGTCTGTCAATCATGGCTTGCTGCACCGGCCTGGGCAGATCATCCCAGACCTGATCTGCCGGGGTCGGGCTGTTGAGCAGGAAGACGGCGTTCATGGCGGCCTTGTTGAGCATATCGACCTGGGTGATAAAGGAGGCCTTGTGGCAGGCGATGAAATTGGCCGAATCGATCAGATAGGGGGCGTGAATCGGGTCGGGGCCAAAGCGCAGGTGGGAAACGGTCTGCGAACCGGCCTTTTTGGAGTCGTAAACAAAATAACCCTGACAATGCAGCGGCGTATTTTCGCCGATAATCTTGATGCTGTTCTTGTTGGCCGATACCGTGCCATCGGAGCCAAGCCCGAAAAACAGGGCGCGGGTGACGCTGTCCGGCTCGATGATAAAACTGTGATCGACATCGATGCTGGTGAAAGTGACATCATCGTTGATGCCGACAGTGAAATTGTTTTTCGGCTCGGTTTTGGCCAGTTCATCGAATACCGCTTTGGCCATGGCCGGGGTAAACTCTTTGGAAGACAAACCATAGCGACCGCCAATGACGCGCGGCAATCCGGCCAGCTCGCCCAGCATCACCGATTCGGACAGCGAGGCCAGTACATCCTGATACAGCGGCTCGCCGCGTGCGCCCAGCTCTTTGGTGCGATCCAGCACGGCGATTTTCTTCACTGTATCCGGCAGTGCGGCCATCAGGTGTTCCCGGCTGAAGGGGCGGAACAGGCGCACCGTAATGACGCCGAGTTTGGCACCCTGTTTATTCAATACCTTGATGGTTTCCTGCACTGTTTCAGCACCCGAACCCATCATAATAATGACGCGATCAGCATCATCCGCACCGAAATAATCGAACAGGTGGTATGCACGACCGGTGAGTTCAGCCAGCTGATCCATGCTATCCTGCACCATGCCCGGTACGGCATCATAAAACTGATTGGCCGACTCGCGCCCCTGAAAATAGACATCCGGATTTTGCGCTGTACCGCGAATAAACGGGTTATCGGGATTAAGCGCCCGCTGGCGATGGGCATAGACCAGCTCGATATCAATCATGGCGCGAATCTGATCATCGGAAATCAGCTCGACCTTGTTGATTTCATGCGAAGTGCGGAAGCCATCAAAGAAGTTCATAAATGGAATGCGCGCCTTGAGGGTGGCGGCATGGGCGATCAGCGCCGCATCGTGCGCCTCCTGCACCGAACACGACGCGAGCATGGCAAAGCCGGTCGAGCGTGCTGCCATCACATCCTGATGATCGCCAAAAATGGATAGCGCCTGTGTGGCCAGCGAGCGGGCGGCGATATGGAATACGGTGGATGTTAGTTCGCCGGCGATTTTATACATATTCGGAATCATCAGCAGCAGTCCCTGCGATGAGGTGAAGGTGGTGGTCAGCGCGCCGGTCTGCAACGCCCCGTGGGTAGTGCCGGCAGCACCGCCTTCAGATTGCATCTCGAATACATCAGGCACCTGCCCCCACACATTCTCCTGCCCGTCTGCCGACCACTCATCACACAACTCGGCCATGGAGGACGAGGGGGTAATGGGATAAATCGAGCAGATTTCACTGACCCGATAAGCGATATGAGCAACGCCCGTCCCGCCGTCAAAGGTGATCTGTTTCGCTTCGTTCTTATCTCTCATGTCAGATATCCTTTCTCATAACACTCATTGTTAAAATCACAATTTTTACCACAAACCACACCGCATTTCACCGAGTAAAAACTAAACGCTCTGATCCATGTATCAGGTGTTTTCTTTGATGGAATCGAGATACAATGTATCAGGGCAGATATCCTGCTCATGAGGCCATGCCACTGTGCCATCTGTTACTTTTGCTTGCGCAAAGTAATGGCTGTCTTTTAACTCTTTGAAAACACCAAAATCAAGCAACTTAGAACAATCATAAAGGCCATGTTCACCATTCGTAAAAACAAGGCTTAGTTGATAATTATTATTGACCGATACTTTATTAACTCTTGGATTCATTGTGCTACCTCAATGGATCAATTTTATAAGGATGCTCGCCAGATACAGCCAGCTCCCAATCAGCCATAAGTTCATCTTTGTGAATTTCAATCCACGCTTGAACAAGCTTCATTTTGGATGATGGTATGCTTCCTTCAAGAGTACCGCCTTCTGGAATGGATACAACAACCTCTTGCCCTTGATATTTAACATGGATATGAGGTGCTTGGTGCTGTCTATTATCCAGGAAGTACATATAAATGATGATTCCATAAAATGCAGATATTGAAGGCATGCTATTCTCCTTTGACTCTACTCAGTAACCCCTACTGTGAAGCCCTTGTATATTACCTAGATACTGCAAGTGCTCGCACATACATAGCACAAGCTCTTGATTCATCTGGACTATTGAAAAGACACTCATCACCAATAAGGTGACAACGTGTTTTTTCAATACGCCAGCTAAACCAATATCTCACACTCTGCACGCACGATCACCTGCAGGATCTAGGTATTACTCTTTTACCATCTCAATGGCATGGCAGGGGCATTGTTCGAAGCAGGAGGCGCAGCCGGTGCATTTGTCGTAGTCGTAGAGATAGCGTTTGCCCTTGCCGAGCTTGATGATGGCATCCTCCGGGCAAGCGCCGTAGCAGCCGTCGCATTCAAAGCAGTTGCCGCAGGAGAGGCAGCGTTTGGCTTCAAACAATGCCTCTTTCTCACTATAACCCTGCAAAATCTCCTCAAAACCGCCCAGCCTGTCTTCGGGGGAAATCTCGCCCTGCTTGCGTTTCGAGGCTTCGGTGCTGTACCACAGTTGCAGCTTATCATGCTCGATAATCGGGTGTTTGGCAGCCGGTTGATAGGTGTCGCCCCGCAACCATGCATCAATATAACGCGCTGCTTTTTTGCCGTGGCCGGTGGCAATGGTCACCGAACGCTCGCTCGGCACCATATCGCCGCCAGCGAATATGCCAGCCGCACCCGTCATCATATTCGGGCCGACAATGACGGTGCCATCGCGGTGGAATGCAATGCCTTCGACGTTTTTGAGGAAACCGGTATCGGTGTCTTGTCCGACCGCCATAATCAGCGCATCGGTCTCCAGTGTTTCGGTCTTGCCGGTGGGTTGGGGACGGCCATTTTCATCCAGCTCCATCACCTCCACTGTCATGGTGGTGCAATCGATCTCTTTAATGGTACGCAGCCAGTTGATTTTCACGCCTTCTTCAATGGCTTCATCGGCCTCGAAATCATGTGCAGGCATACTCTTTCGGTCGCGACGGTAGATAATCACCGCTTCTTCCGCGCCGAGACGTTTGGCGGTGCGTGCCGCATCCATGGCGGTATTGCCGCCGCCGTAAATGGCTACGCGACGACCGAGTTGCAGGTCTTCTCCATTTTCCACGCTTTTCAGAAAGCTGACCGCATCCATCATTTTGCGCGCATCGCGACTGGGGATTTCGATGTTTTTGCTCAGATGCGCGCCAACGGCGATAAATACCGCATCGAAGTTGCCTGCTGTTTTTTCCGCTTCGACATCTTCAACGCGGTAATCCAGCGTGATTTTCGCGCCCATATCCACCACGCGCTGAATTTCGTCGTTCAGTTCCTGACGTGGCATGCGATAAGCCGGGATACCGAAATGAATCATGCCACCGGCGACAGGCCCGGCTTCAAGAATTTTCACCTCATGACCCAATCGAATCAGGTGGTAAGCAGCCGATAAGCCACTCGGGCCGGCTCCGACAATCAGCACGCGTTTGCCGCCCGGTCTGGGTGTAAATTCCGGTTTCCAGCCTTTTTCCATGGCCAGATCGCCGAGAAAACGTTCCACGGCATGGATACTGACCGTGTCATCGGTGTAATTACGATTACAGTCGGTTTCGCAAGGGTGATAACAGACGCGCCCGTGAATGGCCGGGAAGGGATTGTTCTCCAGTAACTTCTGCCAGGCCGCTTCATATTCGCCCTTCTGCGCCAGATCCAGCCAGCCCTGAATATCTTCGCCGGCCGGACAGGCATGATTACACGGCGGCAAAAAATCCATATATACCGGTTTTTGCATGCGATGCGCGCCGGTGCCGATACCGTGCTGGGTCAGATCCAGATTGCCGGTCATATATTTTTTTGATGTCGATTTCGATATCATAGGCTCGAACTCACGGTTATAGGGATTGGTGTGAAAGCGCACTATAATCCAAACAGTCGCGAAAGCGTATAAACAATCCTGCCATCCGGATCTTGGCTTCAGGACTGGCCTGCAATATCACGATACGAATCAGGGTGAACTGACCGGTGGCTGGATTCGATGCATGGAAGGATGCATGAGCGCGGATGCTCGTAGCATTCGAGTCCATGCGCGTATCGCCGGACTCTCTCTGCGGTCGCAGTGATGCACCAGATGCAGCGGCCGATACAACCGCATGTTGGCGACATCAATTCTAACCAGCGCCCCGGTATCCAGTTCACATTGAATGGCCAACCCCGACACCGCAGCAATACCCGCATCCGCACGGACTGCGGATTTGACTGCATCCGTGCTGGCAAGCGTCATCTGATGGTTCAGTGTGATATGGTGCCGCGTCATATAATCTTCCAGCACGGCGCGCGTGCCGGAACCTTCCTCCCTCAGCACAAAGCTATGGCAGGATAAATCGCTGATATCCACCATCTGCCTGCCTGCCAAAGGGTGTTGTGGTGATGCAATAATGAATAGTTCATCGCGCATGAATACATCAGAAAGCAACTCCGCATGATCGACAAAACCTTCTGTGAGCCCGACTGCGATCTGATCTTCCAGTAACTGATGCTGGATAAAATCCGTGTTGCCTATCGCCAGATCAATATCTACGCCGGGGTGTTGCCTGTGATAATCGGTGAGCATAGGAGGCAGGAGATAGTTGCCTATGGTGCTGCTGGCCCCTAGCGACAATCGGCCTGAAGCCAGTGAACGAATATCCTGCATGGAGGATTTGGCCTGCTGAGCCAGCGAAAAAATACGCCGTGCATCCTCTGCCAGAATGCGACCGGCTTCGGTAAGGCGCACGCCTCTGGGCAAGCGGTCAAACAGGATTACCCCAAGCGCATCCTCCAGCAGGTGGATCTGCCGGGATATGGCCGGTTGGGTAATATGAATGTCCTTTGATGCCTGGTTAATGCTGCCTGCCTTGGCGACAGCATGGAAGACGGCGAGATGTTTCAGGTTCATGGCATAACATTAAAGCATAAGTCATATACAAAACAAGCAATTTTAAACATATAAAGATCACGCAGTGTTCGCTGCGGCGTTTCGGCGTCATTAACATGAAACAAACAACGCACTTGCATGGACTTTTTCCACCCTGTGATAATGTTTCATATCACGGGGTGGAAAAAGTCCATGCGCGTTAGGCCAGAGCATTCTCGCAGCGCTCTGTGCCACAACAAACCAAGAAGGAGCATTATAATATGTCTGTTTATAAACTACGAATGATGATCGTCGCGCTGGCTTTGATCGCCATTCCATACCCGGCCATGGCCGGCAGCCAGCAGTTTCCTGTAATCAAACACTTCGGCGGCGCATTTTCACTACCGCATACCGCCGAACAGCCCGATGCAAGCAAGGCGTACAAGGTAATTTTTGATGTAACGAAAGGTGCTGCGAAACCATCCAAGGTCAATCCCGGCGTATTTCATGTCGCCAAGGCAGTGAATATTATGGTTTCTTCCGGCGTACCATTGTCCAATTTACATTTTGTCGCAGTCTTGCACGGCAAGGCAACCGTTTCCGTGCTGGATAATGCGCACTACAAGGCAAAATTCGGCGTAGATAATCCAAACATCGCCCTGTTTAAGTCGCTGCGTAAAGCTGGCGTCACAGTGGATGTGTGTGGACAGTCCATGCTCAAGGAACATTATCAGCTCGCATGGGCCAACCCATACGTCAAACCCGCATTATCAGCGATTACCACGCTCATTATCTATGGCAATCAGGGCTATGCTTATGTCAAGCAATAAACAGTCAAGCAATAAACAGTCAAACAATAAACGCTACGGTATCATGCCACATCGCTGTCGCGCATGGGTTACAAGCTGTTTCGTTGCCGCACTGTTCATCGTTTCGGCAAGTGCAGCCATGGCGGATTCATTCAATCCGCCATGGAGCAAGCCTGCTGTAAATGGCGCCCCCTTTACTGTGCCGGGAGTGGATAACGCGCCTGATTTTCACGGTGACGTGAATAACCCTGATCTTACCGTATTTTTTGCCGGCAACCAGTATATGGCGGTCAATGCACTGATCACAGCATTCCGGCACTTGCATCCGCGCTATCAACATATATTCGCCGAAACATTGCCGCCCGGCATTCTGGCGCGTCAGATCAAGGAAGGTGGACTGGTGATGGGCAATATGCGCATCGCATTGAAGCCGGATATTTTTACCGCCGGCCATGGCCGTATCCGTCAATTCAATCAACACGGCTGGTTCTCAAAAACAGCGGATTATGCACGTAACCACCTGGCAATCATGACCTACAAAGGAAATCCTTTGCATATTTCCGGCTGGCAAGATCTGGCGCGCCGCAATGTGCGCCTGTGCATGCCCAACCCGAAAACCGAAGGCATTGCCGCGCACGCGATTATTCCTGCCATCACTCAGGCCGGCGGCAAAAAGCTGGAGCAGGTCATCTATGATACCAAGGTTCGACAGGGAACCACTTATCTGACTCGCATTCATCACCGCCAAACACCATTGGCGATCATGCGAAAACAGTGTGATGCCGGTGCAGTATGGTTCACCGAGGCGCGCTTCCACAGCCAACTTCCCGACCATCCCGTCAGCATGGTGACACTACCGGATGATCAGAATCATACGGTCACCTATGCTGCGGGGATTATGCGTCATGCGCCGCATGCCAAAGCAGCCGAGGCATTTCTCCGTTTTCTGACCGGGCCTGAAGGGCAGGCGATCTATCAGCATTACGGTTTTCTGCCGGTGACGGGATCAAAGCCATGAGTATGCGTCGTATCGGGGCGTGGGTGGCCAGCATGATGCTGGCCGCCGCCCCTGCACTGGCCCATGCAGCAGCGAGCAGCGAGCAGCAACAGGGCATGACGATTTTTCAGCACGGCGGGCATGGCATTCAGGCCTGCGTGAGTTGCCACGGCTCGCAGGCCCGAGGCGGCATGGGGCCAAGACTGGCTGGTCTCGGCCGCGCCTACATCATCCGGCAACTGCATGATTTCTCCAGCGATACAAGACATAACCGGGCCATGGAAACTGAGGTAAAACACCTGGATGCTACAAGCATGCGCCAGGTGGCGACATGGATTGCAACCCTGAAACCTCACCGGTCATCACAAAGCCCACGTATTAAATCATCGATATCGAAACTGATCACGGAGGGTGACTGGTCACGCAGTATTCCTGCCTGCATTGATTGCCATGCCGGCACGTTGATGGGCGATAGCGATGAAATCCCTGCACTGGCCGGTCAGCAGCATGGCTATATCGCCAAGCGCCTGCGCTGGTTCAAGGCATTGAAAACACCATTCGGCCCACCTGCGCGCATCATGTCCAATGTCGCCAGTCAACTTTCGGATCAGGAAATCACCGATCTTGCCAAGGCTCTGTCATCGCTGAACGGAACAACAGTTTCGAGTCTAAAAAAAGAGTACAGTGGTGATTTAACAAGGCATACCGGCATCAAGGAAAGCAAGAAAATCTCGCCTTCTCCGGGAGCGGCACTTCCGATATCCAAACCGCTGGCGGAAGCTATCCAGCACGGCGAACAAATTTTCATGAATACGCCTGTGCAGGCCAGGGCGTATGTCGGTAAAAACTCCCGTTTAAGCTGCGTACATTGCCACCTGAATCGCGGCCGGCTTGCTACCGCTGCGCCGATGTGGGCGGCGGCCATCCGTTATCCGCTGTATCGCAAGAAAAACCATCGCGTCAATACTCTGGCGATGCGCATTCAGGGCTGCTTTCGTTATAGCCTGAACGGCGCGCCGCCTCCGCCAAACAGTAACACCATGGTCGATTTGATTGCATATATTCATTGGCTGGGTAGCGGGCAAGTCATGGGTAGTCAACCGATTGCACATGGATTCCCGCCCATCGCGAAGGCTGCGCAAAGGCCCGACAAATTACGTGGAGCTGATCTGTTTCGCATGCGTTGCGCGTTGTGTCACGGCTTGAACGGACAAGGCAAAGTGCGCGACAAAAAGGTGCTGTTTCCGCCATTGTGGGGTGCGCACTCCTTTAACTGGGGCGCTGGTTTGCATCGTGTAGACAAGGCGGCCGCTTTTATCAAGGCCAATATGCCATACGGCGCCGGCAACAGTCTGAATACGCAGGATGCCTGGGATATTGCCGCTTTCGTGGAATCACATCCGCGTCCCGAAGATCCTCGCTTCACCGGTAATATCGCAGAAACCACCCGACGCTTTCATCCACACCGCGATGTAGATTTCTATGCGACCTCACATCCGCAAGAGTAATATGGCCATGCACGTTTTGGCGTGGATCGGCTATATCTAACCATAAAACAGAGGAGCGTTTGATCCATGCAAATTACTGTACAGGAACTCAATGACCGGATTCATCAAGGCAAGGTGTCGTATATCGTCGATGTTCGCACCAGCGCCGAATATGCATCGGAGCGCCCGGATATTGCCGTGTTGCGCAACCATCCAAATGAATTTATTGAACAGCTCAACCTACCCCGCGATAACGAAATTTACCTGTTTTGCCGTTCGGGTCGTCGTTCGGAACTGGCACAGCAATATCTGCGCAACCACGGCTACAGCAACACCATCAATATCATGGGCGGGCTGCTGGCCTGGAAGAATGCAGCCCTTCCTGTCACCAAAACTCCCGGTATGTTTCCCATTATGCGTCAGGTACATCTGGCCGCTGGACTGTTGGCACTCACGGGCGCGCTGGGCGCTCTGTTCTGGAAACCTGAAATGGCCTGGCTCGCTGTTCTGGTTGGAACAGGGCTTGCCATATCCGGTGCAACCGGCTTTTGCGGCATGGCCAAGCTGCTTGGAATCTTGCCATGGAATAAGGTTCAGGAGACACCCGGAGAGCAAGCATGATATGACTTCCGCTATTCACCGATGATTCTGATGACGTTGATGATGATTTGATTGACATCATCACCTGTAAATTCAATCATCGTCCACGAAAGTTCTCGGGCTTTAAAAGCCCGTATGAGGTGTTCTTTGGTTCCTCACAACGATTTACAGATTTATATGAATATTAGAGAGCCAATTGCAAAACTCGTGAGCGGTTCATTATAAAAAAATAACGATGCATGATCCCAGGTTCATCCTGGCATACGGAAACCTATGATGGGACAGAGGGAGAGGGGAATGGAGATGAAACATCTGTCGACAACACGATTGGGATCCGTCGTTGCACTTTTATGGGAAACAACTACATGACTTGCCCATGACGCCTCGCCAGATGGGAGTGAACGCGGGCAGGACCCTCAGAATCATTGAGAACACCCCTAAGCCATGATCGACCTAAAACGCTATTCTCGTATATTGCCCACATCGCAGTTCGTTCTGCTCAACCTCACCCTAGGTGTGGGAACCTCTCTGATCCTTTTGAATGCTGGAGCCTACCTTCCCATGCTACCGTACATCGCCGGAAGCGCTGGGGAGAGCATCGCCTACGCAGTCTGGGGGCAGAGCGACTATTTCACTGCAATGGGCGCGGCCCTGCTGATCGCGCGCCCGCTCATGCTTCGGTTTGGACCGAAAAATGTCGTAATCTTCGCCTACCTTCTTTTCGCTACGGCGTGCATCACCGCTCTCATGACAATTCCATTCTTTTTTGTATATACCTGCACCCGCATTGTACAGGGAATTGCAGCCGGACTTAGTATCACCCCCTCATTCTTCCTGCTTCTTGAATACTATCGCGAAGACCGACAAAAAACCGCCATCTACCTTTGGGGGCTTACGCTTTTCATGCCCTTTTCCATCGGCCCGGTCCTGGGTGGGTGGCTCGCCTACGAAATGGGGGACTGGCGCTTACTGTTCATCTTTTCTTTTTTTACCGCCTTGCTTGTTGCGGGAATTCTCTGGGCCTTGCTTGCCGACTGGGAGGATAAGGTCGATACCTCTTTTCATATCTCATCACCCATGCGATTGTTTATCCTTTTCTTCATTTCCGTACTCACTTTACAGGAGTTTTTCGATGTTGGCTTGCTGAGTGACCTGTCGAGTAGATTTCCGATTTTGTGGTGGCTGTTTTTCGCATCCGCCCTGCTCGCATGGTTCTTTTGGTATGAGAATGGCCGCTCAAACAATCCTCTCGTGCGTTTCTCCCTGTTCACTCACCCGAATTATGCTTTCGGTATGCTCATCCTGAGTCTGGCATTCATGTGCTTCCAGGCCGCTATCGTGGAATATATCCTTCGCCTACAGGGAGTCGAAGGCTACACGGCATGGCACGTCGGATTAATTTTTTTACCACTCTTTGTTTTTTCCAAGCCGCTCAGCATCCTGGCGTCCAATCTGATCCACAAAGGTTACGACCCTCGTTTTCTGGCCTGCATCTCCCTGATAACTTTCGCCATTTCATTCTGGTGGATTTCAGGGTACATTCGTCCCGCCTCATGGGAAGAACTGCTGTGGCCCCAGTTTCTGGAGGGGGCTGCGCTGGGGCTGTTTTTCGTTCCGATGACAGCGGTCGCGCTCAGTCATGTTCCCAAAGCCGATCATTTGCATGCCGTGGACCTGCTCAACACCATCCGCAACATAGCTGCCGGGGTCGCTATAACCCTTGCGGATATTGGATGGGATCGCCTCACGGAATTTGAACGGAACCATCTTACCTCTCCTGATTCTTCCAATGCATGGCGCTTCACCTCGCTGTTCAACGATAATCATCTTCTGCACGAACAAATTAGTCTCCACGCATCTTTATTGGCGATCAACGATCTTTTCTATGTGTTATCTCTGGTCTTTGCTATCCTCGCAGTCCTGATCTGGTTTGCCCGGCCCTCTCCTCAAAAGGAAGCCGACTCGGACATGCCCCTGCTCGAAGCCCTCGGAGAAGAACCATGAAGACACTCATACTGTTTGCCCTGTTGCTGGCAGGCTGTGCGCCGGATATCCGGTCTGGAGCGCCCCTGCTAGCCAGTATTGCACTACCCGATACTCTGGTGAAATCAAATCCGGCAGTAACAGCCGTCGCTGAAACGATGTTGCCCGAGAAATGGTGGCACGAGTTCCATGATCCTGTCCTGGACCATCTCGTGGGTCTTGCGCTTGCCGGTAATCCGGGATTAAAGGAAGCCAGCGCACGTCTACGTAAAGCGCAAGCTGCGGTAGTCGAGGTTCGGTCCAGACTGTTGCCGCATGTTGGCAGCCTTGGCCAGCTTATCCGGGGGCGAGACTCGCTACATGGCAATCACAGCATCTACAATGGAAAAACATCGACGATTACCAGCGTTTTTCCACTTTCCATAAGCTATCATCTGGATTTCTGGAAACAGGATGAAGAAAGGATTCTTGCCAGCCTTGCTTCGCAACAGACGACGGCCGCGCAATACCGACAGAGCGCCCTGATGCTCAGTTCAGCCGTGATCAAGACCTATTTTGCCATGAATATATCAAAAAATATCGAAACCGCGCAGGCAGACATCGTCCACCTGTCAAAAAGTGCAGCACGCCTGCGCGATACCGCATACCATGCCGGGATTCAGTCGGAAAACCCATCCCTTGCTCAGAGTGCCAGCCTTCTTGAGGCAAAAGCCATCCTTGCTTCCCTGCGGAAACGGACCGAAATACTGCATTTCGCCCTTATGGATTTGCTGGGTAAAGGACCGGACGACAAGGTTCCTGATTTATCTGTAACAGGCAGTATACCCAAGCGTTTCGTAATCCCGCAGCGCATTGATCTCGCCCTTGTCTCGCAGCGACCAGACATCCAGGCGGCCCTATGGAATGTCAGGCGACAATCACACCTGGAGAAAGTCGCCCAGAAGGCGTTCTACCCGAACATCAATCTACTGGCGCTGGCCGGGCTTAGCAGTGTCGGACTGCCTGATCTCCTGAGAGCGGAGAGTGGCACCTATGCTTACGGCCCCGCTGTGCAGTTGCCGCTCTTCGAAGGAGGAGCATTGACAGGCAGACTGCATAAAAGTGAGGCTGCCTACGACGTAGCCGTCCATGCCTATAATCAGAATATAGTAACTGCGGCACGCCAGATAGCGGCAGCATTGGCAACGCTACAGTACACCCGCATTCAGCTTGATGACAAAGCAGCCTCACTGAAATTGAGAACATCTCAAGCCAATGTTGCGGAATCCGGATTCCGTTCCGGCATAACCGGAAAACTGCCCTATCTGGAAGCTGCGATTCGCGCGAGGCGTGCAAAAATGGTTCATATGGAGGAAAGACTCAACTGGTTGAATAGTATTACGGACGCAGCCGCCTCGCTGGGCGGCGGCTTCGGGAAATGGTCAACATAAAGATGGCGGATATTACCCACTCAAAAACAAGGCACCACAGACTTCTGGGAGTATTTTTTCTGGCTGGTCTGGTTATTGCGGGCATCATCTCCTATTGGGCTCTCTTCCTGAGGGCTGAGGTCGAAAGCAACGATGCCTATGTTTCAGGGAATATCGTATCTGTTCAGGCGCTTGTTCCGGGTATCGTCTCCCGGGTCAGCGTGGACAACAGCATGTTTGTCCGCACTGGCCAGAAGCTTCTGAGCGAAGAAAACAACCTGACCGAAACAACAATGAAAAAAGCCGGGGCTGTTTTGGCCGAAGCCGTGCGACAGACGAAAAGCCTGTTCGCGCAAATTGATGTAGAGCTGGCTGAAATCACTATCCTGGAAACGCGGAAAAAGAAGCTGGAAGCTGATTTCGAACGTTACAAGATAGCCGAACCTGGCGGGGCGGCCTCCAGTCAGCAGGTTTCCGATACGCGCGCCGATATCGCGGTCATCGGAGGTAAGATCGCAAGGGCAGAAGCGCTGCTGCGCAAAGCGAAGGCTCTTGTCGCTGGCAGTTCCGTTATCGGAAACCCGCTGGTACAGAAAGCCCGGGCGAAGTTCATCGAATCCTATATTCGTTACCGACGCTCTAACCTGTTTTCCCCCATAAAGGGTTATATTGCCGACCGGCGCGTACAGGCTGGAGAGCAGGTAAAAAAAGGGCAGAGATTGATGTCGATCGTGCCGCTCGA
Organism: Mariprofundus sp.; assembly: GCA_027019785.1. GTDB lineage: Bacteria > Pseudomonadota > Zetaproteobacteria > Mariprofundales > Mariprofundaceae > Mariprofundus. The sequence continues at coordinate 15,196 of JALUWF010000271.1, forward strand.
CGATTTATGGATCACAGCCAATCTGAAGGAAACAAGACTCGAACAGGTGCGAACCGGGCAGTCGGTGAAAATCCATGCCTATGTTTATGGCAGTGACATAACGTACCATGGCAGAGTCATTGGTATCGAACCATCGGGAGGCAGCATCTTCAGCCTTTTTCCGCCGAATAACGCCACAGGTAATTATATTCATATTGTCGAACGCGTACCCGTGCGAATCAGCCTTCTCCCGGCCGAATTGCGATCCCACCCATTAAGGCCGGGTATGTCGGTTACAGTCATCATCAATACCCATGATTACCGTAGTATGCCCGTACTTGTAAGTGATGTTCATACAAGTGGAGTGAGCTATGCAACACCCATCTACGAAAATGAGCTACGTGCAGCGGAGCATGCCGTCGATAAAATCGTCGAGAAAAATTGCAAAATTTAGCAGTGCCATTCCATATCAAGTGCAACACGACCTTTTACATAATCAATTTTGTAGAGACTAAGCCCCAAAACGCATATCACATAAGACTGGCAATGCTTTGGCTCGTTGCAGTCAGGTTTTTTTGAAACTGGTGAAAATCAGCAGTACGACAGCCACCGAAATGCAGGCGTCGGCGATATTGAAGGCGGGCCAGTGATATTCGGTAGAATCGGTGCGCACATACCAGTCGATGAAATCGACCACATAGCCCAGCTGAATGCGATCCCATATATTGCCGACGGCGCCGGCCAGAATCAGCGCCAGTAGCCAGGATGTGATGCCGGCGCGCATGCGCTCCTGCCACCACCAGAACAGTACAGCGATGGCAATGCCGATGGTGACGCCGAGCAACAGCCACAGGCGAACGGCATCGGGAAGATCGGCAAACATTGAGAATGCCACGCCCGGATTATGGGCGCGGATGATGTTGAAAAAACCGTCAATGACCGTAAAGGGGTGAAAATCGGGCTGCTGAATCCACCATTTGGACAGTTGGTCGGCAGTGATCAGCAGAATGAACAGTCCGATCTGTTTGTGGGTGCGGGTCATGTAGGCGTCCTTGGGTTAAGATGAAATAAACAATGCGCGTTAGGGCAATTAGTCTGTCAGCAAAATTCTGCGGGCATGGGTGATGAAGTCAATCATCAGTGTGGGTTGCAATTAAAGTTTGGCAGTAATCTTGCGATAGGTATAATATCAGCCATAACAGCTGAGCACTATTGGCCCGGGCGAATATGCCATCCTCCCCTTCCCCCTTCCTGATGCATATTCTCCGGGCCTCAGTGTTTGTTCGCGCCCATGAGCGCAGATGTACAAAGTTACTCACGCAAAGCCTCCGTACAAAGTCATCGCTTAAGCATCCATGAACTGCATGCTACATTGCGGGCATGGCAAAGAACGCTTCGAGCAAGACTTCCACATCCCCGCATACGCCCATGATGCAGCAGTATCTGAAAATAAAATCCGAGCATGCCGATTGCCTGCTGTTTTATCGCATGGGCGATTTTTACGAGATGTTTTTTGAAGATGCGGTGGAAGCGTCAAAAATTCTTGATATCACGCTGACAAAGCGTGGAAAATCTGGCGGTGAAGATATCCCCATGGCCGGCGTGCCGTGGCATCAGGCCGAAAACTACCTGGCCAAACTGGTGGCGGCAGGCAAGCGGGTGGCGGTTTGCGACCAGATGGAACCGCCCGATGGTTCCAAGGGGCCGGTGCGCCGGGCAGTGGTGCGGGTGGTGACAGCCGGTACGATTACTGAGTCGGAACTGCTGGATCAGTCCCGTTCAGCGCCGCTGGTAGCTTGCTACCGCCATGGTGAGCGCTGGGGGCTGGCGGCGGTTGATCTTTCCTGCGGTCATTGGCATCTGCTGGAGGGCGAGGGTGAATCGCGACTGCAGGAACAGTTGGCGATTCTTGCACCGGTTGAGCTGTTATTGATGCATGCTGAAGAAGCGCCAATGGATATACCGGTATCGCGGCCGGGCGACTGGAGTTTCTCGGCTGACGTGGCGCGCGAACAGTTGCAACAGCAATTTGGCGTTTCCGATTGGCAATCACTCAATCTGGAGGGGCGCGACAACGCTGCTGCGGCTGTCGGCGCAGCGCTGGTCTATCTGGGACAGACGCAGAAATGCGCCCTGGAGCACCTGTCGCTGCCGGTATTTGTCGAGCAGACCGAGGGCATGCGTATTGATCAGCGTAGCCGCCGCAATCTGGAACTGTATTGCTCACTGGCGGGCGACCCGAAGGCCGGCATGATCGCCGTGCTGGATGTGACCGCCACACCGATGGGGGCGCGCAAACTGCGCGCCTGGATTGATCGACCCCTGACCGATCTGGATCGCTTGCGAGAGCGCCAGAATGCTGTGCAGAGTCTGCTGGATGACAATCAAACCTTGCAGGCGCTGCGCAGCCTGCTCTGCGGGGTACGTGATATGGAGCGTATGCTTACCCGTATTGTGTTGGGGCGGGCGACGCCGCGCGATTTTCGCGGACTGGCGGAAGCGCTTATGGCGCTGCCCGGCCTGCATGCGCAGCTTGGTGATCGTTCCGGGCTGCTGGGCGACACGGCTCTGGCTTTGCATGGGCTGGAGGCATTGGCCGAAGCATTGGATAGCGCCATCATCGAGATGCCGCCGCCGCATTTTCGCGATGGCGGTGTCATTGCCGCTGGTTACGATGCCGAGCTCGATCGTTTGAGAGGCTTGGCTAAAGACGCCGGCGACTGGTTACGCGATTATGAGGCGCGCGAGCGCCAACGCACCGGACTGGTCAATCTGCGGGTGAAATATAACAAGGTGTTCGGCTATTTCATCGAGATTTCCAAGGCGCAGGCCAAAGATGCGCCGGTGGATTATGTGCGCAAACAGACGCTGGTAAATGCCGAACGCTTTATCACTGATGAATTGCATAGTTTTGAAGCGGAAATTCTCGGTGCGCGCGATGCCGCTCTACAGCGGGAAGATGACTTGCTGGAGGCGTTGCGCCAGCTTGTGGCCGGGCAGGCAGCGTCGATTCAGCGGGCAGCGCAGGCGGTGGCAAGGCTGGATGTGATCGGCTGTTTTGCATACCTGGCGCAGACGCATCGTTATGTGCGTCCCGACGTGCATAGCGGACGTGCCATGAAGGTGGTCGGCGGTCGTCATCCGGTGGTGGAGATGCATCTGTCCGATGATGCTGCGTTTGTCGCCAATGATACCCATATGGATATGAAATCACGCCGTTTTATGCTGCTGACCGGGCCGAATATGGGTGGCAAATCCACCTATATGCGGCAAGTGGCATGGATTGTCTGGCTGGCCCATACCGGCTGTTTTGTGCCGGCTGAGGAGGCTCGCATTCCGCTGACCAAACGGTTGTTTACGCGTGTCGGAGCCGGTGATGAGCTGGCCAGCGGGCGCTCCACATTCATGGTGGAAATGATGGAAACAGCGACCATCCTCAATCAGGTGGAGCCACGTTCTCTGGTGATTATCGATGAAATCGGGCGCGGTACCAGCACCTGGGACGGTCTGGCCATTGCCTGGTCGGTGGCGGAATGTTTGATTAAGGCAGCAGATGTGTTGACCCTGTTCGCTACCCACTATCATGAGCTGACCGAATTGCCGGACGAATATGAGGCAGCTTTTAATGCATCGGTCACCGTACGCGAGTGGAATGGATCGGTCATTTTTATGCATCAGGTGGTGGAAGATGCAGCCGATCAGTCGTACGGTATCGCCGTGGCGCAGTTGGCCGGCTTGCCAAGGGATGTGGTGAAACGGGCGCGCGAACACCTGTTCCGGCTCGAGCATGGTTCCGAACTGGCGGCTGAGACAGGCAAGGTGCAGCTGGGGTTATTCGCCGTAGCGGAAAAACGGCAGCAGCAGGATGAACTGGAGCGTTTAAGATCTCTGCATGATAAACTGGCGGAGTTGGATGTGGATGCCATGCGACCGCTGGATGCGTTGACGTGGCTGGACAGATTAAAAAAAGAGGTTGATGAGCGATGAAAAGAAACGGGTTGATAGTATGTGTAGCAGCCGCCTTGCTGGCCGGTTGTACATGGGTGAAGCCGACAGCGGATGCGCTGAATGTTCGGGTGGCCTATCTGAGTCAGGTGAAGGAGTGTAAACAGCTGGGCCGTGCGACGGTATCGGTGCTGGATAAGGTGCTGTTTGTATCGCGCAATGAGGAGCAGATGGCCGATGAACTGGAGACGCTGGGGCGTAATGCGGCGGCGGAGATGAAAGGTGATACGATAGTCTCCATGAGTAAAATTGTGAATGGAGAACGAATTTTTAATGTCTATCGTTGCCACGACTGATAAGGCGACAATTCTGGCGCTGTTCGATGCCGTAACTGAAGCATTCGATGCGAATTTCAGCGGCGCTGAACTATCCGGATTGATGTGCCGCAATGTGGATGTCCTGCTGATCGACTTGTGGAAAAAAAAGGCACCGTTGGCATCCGGATGCGTGGATCTGGTGGCGGTCGGCGGATATGGGCGGGGTGAGCTGGCCCCCTGTTCGGATTGGGATCTGTGGTTTTTAATTCCGGAAGTCTGCTCCCCTGAAGCGGAGCAGGAGATGCAGGCATTTCTGCTGGCCTTATGGGATATGGGGGCGAAAGTCGGGCATGCAGTGCGCACGGTGAAGGAGACGCTGCTGCATGTGCATGAGGACTGGTCATCGGCGACAGCGGCAATGGAGTCGCGACTGCTGTATGGCAGGGGTGAAATCTATAACCGGCTGCAGGATAAACTCGGCCTGTTTTTTAAAAAACAGCGCAAGGCGTTTGTCGATGCCAAACTGGCTGAGTTGAGTGCGCGTTATGAACGCACCGGTGGTACGGCGTTTTTGATGGAGCCTGATATCAAGGAGAGCAGGGGCGGCCTGCGTGATGTGCAGACGGTGTTCTGGCTGGCCAAGGCATGGTACGGCTGTGACGATGTTGATGGGCTGGTTGAAAAGGGGGCGATTTCGGCCAGAGAGCGCCAGCATCTGCTTAGCGCCCAGAATTTCCTCTGGCGTTGCCGGGCGGCTCTGCATCTGGAAGTCGGGCGCGCTTCTGATCGGCTCGGTTTCGAACAGCAGGCCGTGCTGGCTGAACGTATGCATTATCAGGCGTCGGAGCATCGTCCGGCTGTCGATGCCTTTATGAAAGATTATTTTCGTCATGTGGGGCGCATTTCACGTATCACGGGACTGATGCGTATGCATTTTAATGAGCAGCTACATCCACAACGCTTCACTCGTAAACGTAATATCGGCGATGGCTTTACCCTTGAAGGGCAGCTGGTTGGGATTCACCACGCCGATGTATTTAAAGAAGACCCTATGCGGTTGCTGCGTATTTTTCATGTTGCTCAGCATGATCGCCGGCTGCTCTCCAGTCAGGCGTTGCGCCAGGTTCGGGCGGATGTGCTGTTGATCGATGATAATTTCCGCAACAACCCGGAAGCGCACGGACTATTTCTTCAAATTCTGCGTAGTAATCGCAATGTGCACTGGGCCTTGCGCGCTATGAATATCACCGGCGTGCTGGGGCGCTTTATTCCCGAATTCCGGGATGTGGTGGGGCTGGGACAGTTCAACCGTTACCACGCCTATACGGTGGACGAGCATACCCTGCGTGCTGTCGGCGAAGCACGGAATTTCTGGCATCGGGAACGCAATATGCGTTTGCCGCTGGCGCATGACGTATGTCTCAAAATCAAGCGCCCCGAGTTGCTTTATCTGGCATTGATCTTTCATGATATTGCCAAGGGCATGCATGGCGATCATTCGGAAAACGGTGCTGTGATTGCACGTCGTTTTTGCCAACGCATCGGTCTGAATCGCGATGCGGCCGAGTTGGTTGAATGGCTGGTGCGCGAGCATCTGCTGATGGCGGTCAAGAGCCAACGCTTCGACCTCTCCGATCCGGCAGTGATCCGCGCTTTCGCCGCACGGGTGGGGGATAAGGAGCGATTGAATTACCTGCTGTTATTGACTGTCGCCGATATTGCCGCCGTGGGGCCGAATATCTGGAATGACTGGAAAGGGACGCTGTTGCGTGAAATCTACCATGCCACGACTCTCTGCCTGCAAGGTGAACAGGCCGGTGGTGAGGCGGGCGAGCAGCGCTATCGTACCCGGCTGGAAACAGTGCTGGAAAAAGCACAGGGGGATCAGCCGGCATTGCAGCGGGCGCTGAATCTGTTGCCAATGTCGTGTGTCATGCATTTTTCTCCCCGACAATTGCGTCACATCATTGAACTGCTGGCGGTCAATCCGGATGATGTCGCCCGGCTATGGGTGGATCAGGAACGCTCTGAAACGCTGGCCTGCGTGGTAGCCGGTGAACGTGTGGGGCTGTTTGCAGTGCTGGCGGCTATTCTGACCTCTGGTCACGGCAGTATTGTGGCGGCACAAGCCTATAAACTGGGTGATGGCCGCGTGCTCGATCTGTTTTATCTGCAGGGGGCCGACGGCATGCCCTTTGATGTCGCCGCTGATCTGGAACGGCTGGAATCCCGTATCCGGAATATCCTGCAGCGAGAGCAGGTCGGTAGTGTCAAGGTGGAAAAACAGTTTAAGGTGAATGTCTTGATGCGGCGTGTACCGGTGCGTGTGCGTGAACTGCCGGAGGCTTCATCACGGGAGACGGCCATCGAGGTGTCCGCTGCCGATCAGCCCCGCCTGCTGGCGCGTCTGGCGGAGTGCATCAATACCGAAGGTTATGCGCTGCACGGCGCATCGGTCTCGACATTCGGTGAGCGGGCGGTGGATGTGTTTTTTGTGACAGGTAAGCAATCGGAACAGCTTTCGACGGAGCAGGTAACGGTGTTGTGCAAGCAGCTGGCCGAAGTGGTAACGCTGCCGGAGTAAGAAAATGATGAAATAATCAGAATATATTTTCACAAAAAGGTCATTCCCGCGCAGGCGGGAATCCAGTGTGTTCATCAAGAGGTTTTCATATGCATCTACTCGAACGTATTTTTGAGGCGAGACAGCGAAAAAAGAGCGGTTTTGTGCTGGCGCTGGGCGGTGGTGGTGGGCGCGGACTGGCGCATCTGGGCGTGCTGGACATTCTGGAGCAGCAACACTTAAAACCCGATGCCATTGTCGGCAGCAGTATCGGAGCCATGTTCGGGGCTATGTATGCGATTACGCCGGATGCAGGTACGGTGATCCGGCGCGCTGAGGAGATTCTGGCATCCAAGCTTTTTGCCAGCCTGGATCTATCCATGCTGGAAACAAATGGTGCTCAGGATCAGAGCTGGCTGGGTCGTATGAGTTCCGCTGCCAAACAAGCTCTGCTGTACACGCGAGCGGCAACCGAACGGTCGGTTGCCGATATCGATATTCTGACTGATATCGTATTTTCATTTTGTGGCGGCGAGTCTTTTGAAGATGCAAAGATACCCGTTTATGTCACTGCAGTATCCTTTCCTTCAGGCGAGTGCCACATCTTTTCAGCCTCTTCCGGCGTTAAGTTGCCCTGCGCGGTCGCTGCAAGCATGGCGATACCTGGCGTGTTCGAACCGTTGAATATTGATGGTGTCCAATATGTTGATGGCGGCGTTGCTTCCGATTTACCGGCCAAAGAAGCTCAGATGGTCGCCAATGCGGAACAATTGGTGCTGGCTGTGAACGTTGGTGCGCGACCGGGTGAGGATGTGGAGCCCTCCAACGTATATGGCATGCGTGACTGGTCTGCGCAGATTCAGGCATTGTACTTGCGTAAGTACAACAAGGCTTTCGCCGATGTGCTGATTGAACCGCTGGTCGGCTTTACGCAATGGCAGGATTTCTCCAATCCAGAACAGGAAATTGAAAAGGGCAGGCAGGCTACACTGGAGAAAATTCCCGAGTTGATCGAAAAGTTGAACGTGTGACGATGCAGCGAGCAGAGCGCGCCGTGATTCTGGCAGCGGGCATGGGGACAAGGTTGAAATGGATGACCCGCCATCGCCCCAAGGCATTGATGCAGGTGGCTGGCGATCCGGTTATTTTGCATGTGATTCGGCGACTGGTGGCGCAGGGGATACACGAGATTGCGGTCAATGCGTTTCATCATGCCGATCAGCTGAGCGATTATCTGGGCGACGGTTCGAGTTTCGGCTGCCATATTGTCATCAGCGATGAAGAGGCATTGCTGGATTCCGGTGGCGGAGTGAAAAAGGCGCTGTCAAAACTGCCGGGCAGCGGCCCTGTGCTGGTGCATAATTGCGATGTGCTGGCCGATATTGATCTGATGCGTCTGGTTAAGTTGGCGCCGGTTGGCGGCTGCAGTCTGGCGCTGGTACACAATCCTGCCCATCACCCGGATGGCGATTTCTGCCTGCATCAATCAGGCATATCGGATCAGGGCGATGATCGTTTCACGTTTGCCGGCGTATCGGTATGGGATAGCGCGCTGTTTGAGAGCTATGAAATGGATACGGCGTTTTCCCTGACCCGACCTATTCATGAGCAAATTACCAGAGGGATGTGCAAGGGGTTGCTGCATACAGGCTACTGGTTTGATGTCGGGCGTCCTGTCGATATGATGCGAGCCGGACGCAGTTTGAGCTGCAAATAATGCACATCTGGATTGACGCTGATGCCTGCCCGAAAGTGATCAAGGAAATCTTGTATCGTGCTGCCGTGCGGGTTCGCCTGCCGTTGACACTAGTGGCCAATACGCAGTTACGCCATCCTAAATCCGAATATATCAATGCCATCCGGGTTGGCGCAGGCGCGGATGTGGCGGATGCATATATTATCGAGCATGCCGAGCCGGGTGATTTGGCCATTACCGCCGATATTCCGCTGGCGGCAGGATTGATTGAAAAAGGTGGCTTCGCCCTGAATCCAAGGGGCGAGATGTACACGTCTGATAATGTGCGATCAGCGCTGAGTATGCGTAATTTTATGGATAATCTGCGTGGCGAAGGGGTATTGACAGGCGGCCCGGCAGCATTCAGCGCCGCCGACAAGCAAGCGTTCTCCAATCAACTGGATCGTTTTTTGACACGCTACTTTTTACGCATCAAAACGAAGGAGATATCATGATTTTGCATGAGCAATTAAAGCAGGACTGTTTTATCATTGGACGGTTTCCGCTGTCAGTGGTGCTGCTGATGAATGACAGCCAATACCCGTGGTTTATTCTGGTGCCGCAGCGAGCAGGCGTTGGTGAAATCCATCAGCTTTCTGAGTTTGATCAGCAACAGCTGATGCGTGAATCCTCACAGCTGGCATCATGTATCGAAACAGCATTCAAGGCGGATAAGATCAATATTGCGGCGCTGGGCAATGTAGTGCCGCAGTTGCATATCCATCATATTGTACGCTATACCACCGACCCGGCCTGGCCGGCTCCGGTATGGGGTAAACTCAAGGCTCAACCCTATGGTGATGGGAAAGCAGATGCGATCATGGCCAAATTGAGCCGGAACTTGTCGCTGAAGACTGATGCATAACCATGTGCCAGATAAGTAGGGCATAATTGCGAGCCACTTGAAAAAGTCGAGCATGGCAATATATCTTCCCACTTTGGGATATTCCCATGTTGCCATGCTGTTTGGCATGGCGCTTGTGTAGATGTTTACGTCAATCCCTTTCTCGTCAACCCTCAGTCATGATCGGGATGTCTATTTTACGGCGGTTGAGGATGCTTATTCTGCGAGCCACTTCACCGGCCAGTGTCTGATAGGCTTTGGCCTGATCGGAATCGGGCATGGCGGCTACGATGGGCGTTCCGGCATCGGAATTTTCGCGAATGGCGATATCCAGCGGAATCTGCGCCAGTACATCCGTGTTGTAGGCTTCGCCCAGTTTTGCAGCGCCGCCTTCGGCGAAAATGTGGCTGGATTCACCACAGTGCGGACAGATAAACTGGCTCATGTTCTCGACAATACCGATGGCCGGCACATTCACCTTCTGGAACATTTCAATGCCTTTGCGGCAATCCAGCAGGGCAATATCCTGCGGCGTGGTGACTAGCACAGCACCGGTAACAGGCACTTTCTGGGTGAGTGTCAGTTGCACATCGCCCGTACCCGGCGGCATATCGACAAACAGGTAATCGAGATCGCCCCATGCCACATCTCTGAGCAGTTGCGTCAGGGCGCTGGCCACCATCGGCCCGCGCCAGACGACAGCCTCGCCCTCGGGCATCAGAAAACCGATGGAAATAGTTTTGATGCCGTAATTTTCCAGCGGGGTGAGAATATTTTTGTCATGGTCAATGGCGGGCATGTATCCGGCCAGCCCTGTCATGCGCGGTATGGAGGGTCCGTAGATATCGCCGTCGAGCAGCCCGACGCGGGCGCCGGTCTGGGCCATGGCGATGGCCAGATTGACAGCGGTGGTGGATTTTCCAACGCCACCCTTGCCGGATGCGACTGCAATAATATTGGCAACGCCGGGCAACAGATCTTTTTCCGGTTCGGCCTGCTGCACCTTGGAGGACATGGTAATATCAGCGGCATTGATGGCAGGAATGGCCAGAACAGCTGCTTCAGCCTGCTGGCGAAAAGCCTCCTTAACAGGGCAGGCGGGCGTCGTCAGTTCAATCGTGAATGCGACCTTGTCCCCCTGGATGCTGATGTTTTTTACAAAGCCGAGCGACACGATATCCTTGTTGAAATCAGGATCGATGATGCTGGAAAGTGCTTTGAGAATATCAGCTTCGGTTGTCATAACGCGCCTCCATGGTGGGCGGCATCGTCGTAAGACTGAGTAAAACTGTCAAGTTATGATTGGCGCTTGCGTTTTATAAAAACGGTATGATAATTCGGAGCACATATTAAATCCGGCTTATCCAGAGCGGTGGAGGGTGCAGGCCCTATGATACTGCGGCAACCGGCCAAAGAGTGCGTTTTTGTAATGTTTTTTTGTAAACAAAGCGTGACTCCGAGGAGAATGGTGCCAATGCCTGCCTGAGAGGAGTACCTCAAGGGAGCGATAATGCGGGTTGTTCGTCTGATGCATGCGTGCACTCTCTTGATACAACCTTTGCTTTATCGCGGAGGTTTTTTTGTTTTTGGGGTTAGCTGATATTGGAGATGAGGCAGATGAACATTGTTCGTGCATTGAAATGCAGAGAATGCGGTCAGGAATACGATATCCAGCCCACCCACGTTTGCGAGTTCTGCTTCGGGCCGCTGGAAGTGGTCTATGACTATGAGAAACTCGATGGCTATTTCACCCGTGAATTGATCGAATCGCGTCCGCAAACCATGTGGCGCTACAAAGAACTGTTGCCGATCAATGGCGAACCGACGGTGGGTGCACAGAATGGTTTTACGCCACTGGTGCGCGCCAGGAATCTGGAAAAAGTGCTAGGCGTATCCGAGTTGTATATCAAAAACGATTCGGTCTGCTATCCAACCCTGTCATTCAAGGATCGTGTGGTTTCTGTGGCACTGTCCAAAGCCGTCGAGTTCGGCTTCAAGACTGTCGCTTGCGCTTCAACAGGCAACCTAGCCGGTTCGGTGGCGGCCAATGCGGCGGCGGCAGGACTGGAATCCTATGTGTTTATTCCGCACGATCTGGAGCAGGGCAAGGTGCTGGGCGCGGCTATTTTCGGTACGCGTATTATCGGCATTAAGGGTAAATATGACGATGTGAATCGTCTGTGTTCAGAAGTGGCCGGGAAATATGGCTGGGCTTTTGTGAATGTGAATGTACGTCCGTTTTATGCCGAAGGCTCCAAATCGCTCGGTTATGAAGTGATGGAGCAGATGGGGTGGAAAGCTCCTAAACATGTGGTCGTGCCGATGGCATCTGGCTCATTGTGTACCAAGATTCACAAGTCGATCAAGGAATTCATCCAGTTGGGACTGATCGAAGATAATGGTACGGCCATGTATGGCGCGCAGGCCACTGGTTGTTCTCCAATTACTAAATCGGTGAAAGACGGCACGGATCTGATTCACCCGGTGATTGCCGATACCATTGCCAAATCACTGGCCATTGGCAACCCGGCGGATGGTTATTATGCCAATCGCGTGATTAACGAAACTGGCGGCTGGGCTGAAGATGTGTCCGATGAGGAAGTGGTGGATGCCATGAAACTGTTGGCGGAAACCGAAGGGATATTCGCTGAAACGGCTGGCGGCGTCACGCTAGGCTGCGCCAAAAAACTGATTGAATCTGGCAAGTTGCCGCGTGATGAATCGATTGTACTGTGTATTACCGGGAATGGATTGAAAACGCAGGAAGCTATTGTTGATGCGGTCAATAAACCGCGCATCATTGATGCCAGCCTGAAAGATTTCGATGCGCTGGCTGAAGCCGATGGCTTCGAAGCCGCCGTATAATACCATTCAAGAAGAATGAACCACAAAGACACGAAGGCACAAAGTAACCTTATAATGGTTTGGTTTTCTTTGTGTATCTGTGCCTTTGTGGTGAATAAAAAATGAAAGGAGATGATAAATGAGTGTATCTGTACGAATCCCGACTCCGCTGCGTAAGTTGACTGGCGGTGCTGATGAAGTGGCCATTGAAGGCACCAATGTCGGCGAAATTATTGAGAATCTGGAAGCGGCGCATCCGGGCTTGAAAGAGCGTTTGTGTGATGATGACGGCGAAATTCGCCGTTTCGTGAATGTCTATGTGAATGATGAAGATGTACGTTTTCTGGAAGGGCGCGGCACTGTGCTGAAAGATGGCGATGAAGTGTCCATCGTGCCGGCTATCGCAGGCGGTTGCTAATGCAGTTGCGCGTGTATCTCACGTTTGACGAATCAACTGTGCGCGAGCCGTTGATCTGGAAACTGGCCAGAGAGTTCGATGTGGTGACGAATATCAGAACGGCTGAAGTAAAAGATCACATGGGGCTGGTTGGTCTGGAGATCGATGGCGAGGATGCTGTGGTGGAAGCGGCAACGAAATGGTTAGCTGATCAGGGCGTGAAAGTGGCTCCGATCGAACAGGACGTCATCGAAGGCTAAAGGGCTATTAACCACGAAGACACAGAGACACAAAGTAACCCTTTTAAGGTTGGTTTTCTTTGTGCCTCTGTGTCTTTGTGGTGAAAAAAAAGGTTGTGAATGGAGTGGGATATGGCGATATATAATAATGTAGCGGAAACGATCGGCAACACGCCGCTGGTTCGATTGAACCGGATTGGTGCGGATCTGGATGCGGAAATCATTGTCAAGTGTGAGTTTTATAATCCACTGAGTTCGGTCAAGGATCGAATCGGCAAAGCCATGATTGAAGCGGCTGAAGCCGATGGCAGTCTCAAGGCAGGTGGCGTGATTGTCGAGCCGACCTCCGGCAATACCGGTATTGCGCTGGCCTTCGTGGCGCGTGCAAAGGGTTATCGCTGTATCCTGACCATGCCGGAATCGATGAGTCTGGAACGGCGTAAGCTACTCAAATTGCTGGGTGCTGAATTGGTGTTGACACCAGCTGAAAAAGGCATGAAAGGCGCCATTGCCAGGGCCGCTGAAATTGTCTCGGAGACTGATAACGCTTTTATGCCGCAACAGTTCGAGAATCCGGCCAACCCAGAAATTCATCGCCAAACCACAGCACAGGAAATATGGAGTGATTGTGATGGCAAGGTGGATGCCATTGTCGCTGGCGTAGGCACTGGTGGCACCATTACCGGTGTTGCCGAAGTGATTAAACAGCGTAATCTGGATTTCAAGGCGTTTGCTGTAGAGCCTGCCGCTTCGCCGGTGATTTCCGGCGAAGCGGCAGGTCCGCACAAAATTCAGGGCATCGGTGCGGGCTTTATCCCGAAGAACCTGAATGTCGATATTCTCGATGGCGCGGTTAAGGTAACCAATGACGAAGCGTTTGAAATGGCGCGTCGTTTGTCCAATGAAGAGGGTATCCCCGGCGGCATCTCCTCCGGCGCAGCCGTTGCGGCAGCTTTGCAGGTAGCGGCACGCCCGGATATGAAAGGCAAACGCATCATCGTCATTTTGCCCTCCATGGCCGAACGCTATATGTCCACCGACCTGTTTAAGGGCATTGAAGTATAAAACATGTAAGACGTGAAATGTGAGATGTAAGATGTTTGTTTTTACACATCTCACGTCTCACATCTCACATCTCACGGAGTTTTCATGATTGATTTTACGGAAGAACAGATTGAACGTTATTCGCGGCATATTATTTTGCCGGAAGTGGGCGCGGAAGGGCAGTCCAAACTGCTGGAATCCAAAGTGTTTATGATTGGCGCTGGCGGGCTGGGCTCTCCCGTGGCCTATTATCTGGCCGCAGCAGGCGTCGGCACCATCGGCATCGCCGATGCCGATGTGGTGGATTCATCCAATTTGCAGCGCCAGATCATTCATAATCAGGATCGCATTGGCATGCCCAAGGTGGAGAGTGCGCGCGAAACTATGCAGGCGCTAAACCCTGATGTGAAGGTCAATACCTACAATTACTTCATTACCGAGGATAATGTGCGCGAAATCATCCGCGATTACGATTTGATTATCGATGGTTGTGATAATTTCCCAACACGATTTCTGGTCAATGACGCCTGCTATTTCGAGAAAAAACCGCTGATTTCAGGCGCTATGTTCCGTTTTGAGGGGCAGGTCGCCACCTTTAAGCCGCATCAGGAAAAGGGGGCGCCATGTTATCGTTGCCTGTATCCCGAGCCACCGCCGGCAGGTCTGGTGCCTTCGTGCTCCGAGGCTGGCATTCTGGGCGCACTGGCTGGTGCAGTCGGCACGATTCAGGCTGTCGAGGCGATTAAGGAATTACTTGGCATCGGTGAGTCACTGGCTGGTAGATTGATGGTATTCGATGCCCTGCGCATGGAATGGAAGAAGCTGAAGTTGCACAAAGATCCGGCTTGCCCGCTGTGCGGCGAGAATCCAACCATCACCGATCTGGTGACTTACGAACAAGCCTGCGAACTAAAATTCGGGCAATAGATTTTTTAACCACAAAGGCACAAAGGCACAAAGTAACTTTTAATTTGGTTTTCTTTGCGTCTTTGTGTCTTGGTGGTGCATAGAGGTTTTCTATCATGACAGAGTTTCAATTTACGCAAACAGCCGATGTGGATGAATTCGAGGCCGGTTATAAGGCATTTCGGGCCGGTACGATGTCCGAAGAACGCTTTACGCCGTTCCGCTTGCAGATGGGCGTCTATGGTCAACGCCAGGAAGGTGTGCAGATGGTGCGCATCAAATTGCCTGGCGGCTTATTGACGCCGGAACAACTCGATGTGATTGCCGATTGTGTGGAAGATTATACGGGCCAGTTGCCAACCGATGGCACTGTGAGCGTAGCGCCGACCAAGGTGGCGCATGTTACAACGCGTCAGGATATTCAGGCTAATTTTGTGGCGCTGGATGATGTCGTTTCATTTTTGCGTCGTCTCGATGCGGTCGGGCTGACCACGCGTGAAGCCTGCGGTAATACCGTGCGTAATGTGAGCGCCTGTTTTCTGGCTGGCGTATGTCCGGCAGAGCATGCCGATGTGACTGTGCATGCACGTCAATTTGCAGAATTCTGTTTGCGCCATCCCTTGACCCAGCAGTTCCCGCGCAAATTCAAGGTGGTGTTTTCCGGTTGTGATACGGATTGCGGTCTGTCCGGCATGCATGATGCAGGATTTATAGCTACCCATAGAGATGGTAAGCCGGGCTTCAAAGTTTGGGCTGCTGGCGGATTATCGTCCCAGCCGATGAGTGCGATTCTGCTGGAAGAATTTATTGAAGAGTCTGAGCTGTTTGTGGTCGGCGAAGCGTTGATGCGCATGCATTTCAAATATTCCGAACGCAAACGCCGCGCCCGCGCCCGCATGAAATATGTGGCGCAGAAGCTGGGTGTGGAAGGCTTTATCGAAGAATATCGCAAGCAGCGGGCAGTCATTGAAAAAACACACGGTGATGATCTGTTCGGCGAGGCGCATTGGCGGATGCCAACGGCATCGCTGCCTGAATCACCAAGCGGGGTGGTTGATCAGCATGACGGCAAGCACGCCGTGCTGCTGAACCTGTTTCGCGGCGATATGACGCCTGCCCAGTGCCGGGCGGTGGCCAGCGCATCGCGTCTGGCAGAGGGCTCCAGTCTGCGCGCCACTGCCGAGCAGGGAATTATCATTACCGGTGTGGATACTGCCGATGTGGCGGCTGTGCAGTCCGCCTTGAATGAAGCCGGGTTGCAGACAAAGGATGCACGCGGCATTGCTGATATTGTGGCATGTCCGGGCACGGAAACCTGTCGTTTGGGCATCACCTCAAGCCGTGGCCTGGCGGCGGCCTTGCAACCATTGATGGCAGATTTCAAAACGGATTCAACACTGGCCGGAATTACCGTCAAAGCATCAGGTTGTCAGCATTCCTGCGCCCGTCACCATATTGCCGATCTCGGATTTCACGGTCTGGCCAAGAAAATCGACGGCCAGGCGGTGCCGCATTATCAGTTGCATATTGGCGGTTCCGGCAAGGGCGGCGAACATCTGGCCTTTGCGACCGATCCGGTACCCGCTGTGCGCGCTCCGGAAGCGGGCATCACCGTACTCAAGGCGTATAAAAATGACCGCAAAGCAGATGAAAGCGTGCATGACTGGGCTTCGCGTATCGGGCAGCAGGCGATCAATGCTATTCTGGCGCCGTTTGCCGGTCAGTCGGGTGAAGTGGACGGTTTGATTTACGATTGGAGCGAAAACGAAGCATTCAATACCAAGGGTAACAAGAAGGGCGAATGCGCCGGGGCTGTGCTCTCGATGTCCGATGCGCTGATTTCCGAAGCGCAATATGAGTTGCTGATTGCGCGTGCGCATATCGATGCGATGTTCTGGGCCGAAGCGCTGACGGCGTTGCGGAGTTCGGCTATTTCGGCGGCGCGTGCATTTCTGGTGCCGTTCGGCGAAGCGCCGGAAGAAGATGCGCAGGTATTCGGTTTGCTTGCCGTGAATGCGGCTGCTGATAGCGAACTGATGGCTGGCTTTCAGGCTGTGCAATCGGCGCTGATGAATATTGATCTGGCCGATCCTGCGGCTGGTGTGACCCATCTGCGTCATGTGCAGTCGGACTGGCTGAAACTGGCAGGCGTGCGTTTTGCTGCGGTGCCGGAAGCTGTTGAAGCTGAAGAAGAAGCATCTGATGATGTGCAAACTGATGCAGCAACTGATGATATCGTGCTACTCGATCTCTCCGGCGTGGCCTGTCCGATGAATTTTGTGAAAACAAAAATCAAGTTGTCCATGCTGCCGGTTGGTGCGCAGTTGGATGTGATTCTCGATGATGGTGCGCCGATTGAAAATGTACCGCTATCGCTCGAAGAACAGGGGCAGAAAGTGCATGCCAAGGAGAAAATTTCCGACACCCAATGGAAGATTCGGGTTGAGAAGATTTCCGCTATCTGAATATAGTCCGACAACCTGATGACTCCCATTACTGATCTGCATCCGTTTGCCAATCCGGGGCGCACCAAGCTGTCGCTGGTGAGTCGGGGGGTGGCCTTGCCGGATGGTTTGCAGCAGTCATCCAAATGGATTTCGCAGGCCAATGCGATTGAAACGGTGCTGGATATCCGTCTGCCGACAGGTCAGATGTGTACCGTGCCGGTCGGCCAGCCCTATACGGAAAAGAGTACGTTTTCGCTGCATCATCAAGGTGATAAAACAGAACTGCATTGCGCCGGCGAGGTGTCTCCGGTCACGCTGCTGCCAGCGCCCGGATTTTATCAGAAAACCACCCGCAGCGGCGCCCGAATGGGCAGTTTCGCGGCCTTGCATGATCGGCTGCTTATTTTACACCCGTTTCTGGGTTGCGGTTTTTTCAATAAGCCTGATCAGGCCTGCCAGTATTGCCAGTACGATTCAATGCTCAATGAGGCGGAGCCGCCGCTGCGCGACCCGCTGGAACTGGTCGAGGCGGTGCGGGCGGCACTGGCCGAGCGGGAAGTGGATACGGTTTATCTGTATAACGGCTATTCTCCGTCGGATGATGTCGGGTTGCGACGGCTGGTCGCTGTTATCGCCCTGTTGCGCAAGCATTTGGGGCATAGGCAAATTGCTGTAGAGACTGTTGCGCCATCCGATTTAAACGCTATTGATGAGTTGTACGAGGCGGGGCTGGATGTGTTTGTCTGCAATGTCGAGGTGCACGATGCTAATCGATTCGCCCAAATCTGTCCGGGCAAACAGGCCATTGGCGGTCAGCAAGCCATCTACAGAGCGCTGAATTATGCCCGTTCGGTATTTCGACCGGGCGCAGTGGTGAGCCATCTGATTGTCGGACTGGAACCATTGAACTCAACGATTGAAGGCATGAAACAGTTAATCGGGCAAGGCATTGTGCCGATGCTATTACCGTTTCGCCCGCTGCCCGGAACTGCCTTGAGCGATTGCCCGCTGGCCAGCCTCGACGATGTCGAGCAGGCCCTGCTGGTGCAATATGAATTGCTGGAGGCCACTGGCATGCCCACGCATCGATTGCGGGCTATGGGACGCGTACTGACGCCAATGGAAAGCGGTCTGCTGGTGGGTAAGGAGCCGTATCTGCCCGAGCAAGTGGCGACATCCAGCGTGGGGCGCCGTCTGTCCGGCTGGCTGGATGGACTGCGTCGCTATTTGCGATCAAATGGCAAGATTGATGCGCGAGAACGGCAGGCAAGGACACAGTCGATACACTGGCTGCTGGCCAAACAAGGCGTACCGTTTCTGGCCATGGCGATTTTTTCGATGCTCGGCTTGTGGGTCGGTATGCACGATGCGCCAACCGGTTTAACCGAACAGGGGTGGCGTGCGCTGCTGATTTTCCTGTTTTGCCTGGCTCTGTGGGTGAGCGGACTGATTCCGCTGGCTGTGACATCGCTGTTGGGGCTGGCGCTGTTGCCTATAACGGGTGTCGTACCAGCTGTAGAAGCCTATAGCATGTTCGGCTCTCCGGCAGTGTTTTTCATTTTGGGCGCGTTTATGCTGGCGGCAGGGGCGCGGGCGACCGGATTGTCCGAGCATATCGCATTGACCCTGATTGACAGGTTAGGGTCGGGACCGAAACAACTGTTGCTGGTGATGCTGTTTTTGCCGGCCACGATGGCCTTCGTGATGCCTGAGCATGCCGTGGCGGCGATATTTTTACCGATTGTATGGGATATCGTGCGTAATCTGGGATTGAAAATTGGTGACCGCTATGCTCAGTCGCTGTTTTTTGCGGTGGCGTGGGGCGCCATTATCGGCGGCGTGATGACGTTGCTGGGCGGTGCTCGCGGCCCGTTGGCGCTGGGCATGGTGCAGCAAATTTCCGGTCATTCATTCACCTTTATGGACTGGACACTGGCTGCTGCACCTCTGGTGGTGTTGATGCTGGCGGTAGCCATGCTGCTGTTACTGGTGATTACACCATTTGACGGCGTCAACATAGCGAAGGCCCGGCAGTATATTGAAAAGAGGCAGTTGGAGTTGGGTAATCTGGAACCGCGCGGCTGGCTGATGGGCGTTTTGCTGGCATCTACGGTGGTGGCCTGGATGGTTGGCGGCCATTCCACATCACTGGCGGCCATTGCTCTGCTCAGTGTGGCGGCGATGTTTGCCCTGCGACTGGTTAGCTGGGAAGAGATTGAACATCAGGTGAGCTGGAGCGTGGTGCTGATGTATGGCGGTGCAATTGCAGTCGGTTCCGCATTGAGCGTGAGCGGCGCAGGCGCATGGTTGGCCATGCAACTGTTCCCTCCGGGGCTGACTGGCTTATCGCTGATTGTGATGCTGGTGCTGGCGACACTGTTGCTGACCGAAGGCGTCAGTAATGCGGCGGCGGTGGCGATTCTGTTGCCAGTGGCCATTCCGGTTGGCGTTGCGGCGGGGGTTGATCCGCTGACGCTGGCGCTGGCAGTCGGCATTATTGCCGGTTTCGCTTTTATGCTGCCGATGGGTACGCCGCCCAATGCCATGGTGTATGGTACCGGCTTTGTGCAACGGCTGGCGATGTTGCGATTCGGCGCTGTGTTGTCTGTATCGGCACTGATTTTGTTTGTGGTGCTTGTGCAGGCGTGGTGGCCGATGATTGGTTTTGGAACCGGTGGGTGAATCCTGGGGTTATATGCTATAATGCCGGCCATAATATTTATGTGCGCAAGATGTAAAATAAATGCAGGAGACATGCATGTCAGAACGTAACATATCAGAACGTAACATACCTGAACATAAACTGACCCAGCTTAAGGCGCTGGAGGCGGAATCGATTCATATCATCCGCGAAGTGGTAGCCGAGTTTCGTAATCCGGTGATGCTGTATTCGGTCGGCAAGGATTCCAGCGTGCTATTGCATCTGGCGCGCAAGGCATTTTATCCGGCCCCGTTACCGTTTGCGTTGTTGCATGTCGATACAGGTTTCAAATTCAAGGAAATGTATGAATTCCGTGATACCTTCTGCAAGGAAATCGGTGCGAATCTGATTGTGCGTAAAAATGAGGAAGCCATCGCCAAGGGTATGAATCCGAAAGAATTCGGGGTAGCGCGTTGCTGTGGAGCACTGAAAACCAAGGGTCTGCTCGATGCGCTGGAAGAGGGCGAGTATGACGCCGCATTTGGTGGTGCGCGCCGTGATGAAGAGCGCAGCCGAGCCAAGGAACGCGTGTTTTCCATGCGCGATGAGTTTGGTCAATGGGATCCGAAGAATCAGCGTCCCGAACTGTGGAGCTTGTACAATGGCCGGATTCATGAAGGAGAAAGCGTGCGCGTATTTCCGATCTCCAACTGGACGGAAATGGATATCTGGCTATATATCCGCGAAGAGGAGATTCCGATTGTGCCGCTGTATTTTGCTAAAGAGAGATTGATGGTGGAGCGCAAGCATCTGCTGATCCCCTATTACGAAGAAATGAAGGATCAGTTGCTCGAAGGCGAGGAGCCGAAGATGGTGATGTGCCGTTTTCGTACGCTCGGATGCAGCCCGTGTACGGGCGCTGTGCGCTCCGATGCCACCAATATGGATGAGATTGTCATCGAGGCGGCCGCAGCACGCCGCTCGGAGCGTGAAACACGCATCATCGATCACGGCTCCAACAGCATGGAAGACAAGAAAAAAGAAGGTTACTTCTAGGGTTTGATTGATGCGCAAAAGGGCTCCTGCCCTTTTGCTTGAACGGCAGAAGAAAAGCGTGGTTTTCTTCTGCCTCACGAATCAGCAGAAGCTGATTCGCCGCCCCTCGTGGGCGGTAGTGGAGCTCCCGGACGGGGTCTGGGAAAGTTTTGAGGATGAAGTGATGACTAAACTTAATATCAAGGTAGCTGAAGAAATCGAATTGCTGCGACTGGTGACGGTGGGCAGCGTGGATGATGGTAAATCAACCCTGATCGGGCGTCTGTTGGTGGATACAAAGGGCGCATTTGAAGATCAGCTGCTGGCCGTGCGCAAAGAGAGGGGGGCGGAACAAATTGCATCCGCTGCCGAGATTGATCTGGCCATGCTGACCGATGGTTTGTCCGCCGAACGCGAGCAGGGCATTACCATTGATGTGGCCTACCGCTATTTTGCTACGCCGAAGCGCAAGTTCATTATGGCTGATTGTCCGGGGCACGTGCAATACACCCGTAATATGGTGACCGGCGCATCCACTGCTAATGCTGCGATTATCCTGATTGATGCGCGCAATGGCGTCATGCAGCAAACCAGACGCCATACCCATATTTTGGGCTTGCTGGGGATTTCACATCTGATTGTGGCAATCAACAAAATGGATCTGGTCGATTACGATCAGACTGTATTTGAAAGTATCCGTGACGAGATGGATAAATATTGTGCCAAACAGGGCGTGAAGGATCTGATTTGCCTGCCAATGTCGGCGCTTGATGGCGACATGGTCGCTGTGCGCGGTGATAATATGCACTGGTATGATGGCAAAACGCTATTGGAAACTCTGGAAAGTTTGTCTGTGCTGGGCGATGTGGATACGCAACCATTCCGCCTGCCGGTGCAACTGGTCAACCGACCGCAGACGGCTGATTTGCCGGATTATCGCGGTTTTATGGGCACGATTGCTTCCGGTACGGTAAAAGTTGGTGATGCGGTCAAGGCGATTCCCAGTGGCAATACCTCGACCGTAAAAGAGATTGTCACCTTCGATGGTAATCTGGAAGAAGCCTTTGCACCGCAAAGTATTACGCTGACTCTGAATGATGAGATTGATGTGTCGCGTGGCGATATGCTGGTGCATCCGGGCCAGGAAACCGCCAACAACAAGGAGCTGACAGCCAATGTCTGCTGGATTGGCGATGAACAGCTCTCGGCGCGCAAGAAATATGTGCTCAAGCATACCACCAACAGTGTCAAGGCGATGGTGGCCAGCATTGATTTCCGTCGTGATATTAATACGTTGAACAGGGATGAGGCGGATGAACTGGTGATGAATGAAATCGGTCAGATCACGTTCCAATTACAAAAACCGTTGCACTGCGATAGTTACGCTGACAATCGTATAACCGGTAGTTTTATTGTGATCGATACGTTCACCAATAACACCGTTGGCGCAGGCATGGTTCTTTAAGACCACTTGACCACAGGCCAACTTTTATCCGATATGTTTTCATCGGATAACAGGAGTGAAACATGTTTAGTCGATTAAGTGAAAAATTTGGTGATATTGCGCATAAGCTGCGCGGCGCGGCGCGTGTTTCAGAAGCCGATCTGGATGCCACGCTGCGAGAAATGCGCCTGGCTATGCTGGAAGCCGATGTGGCATTGCCGGTGGTGCGCCATCTGATGAGCGAGGTCAGGGAGCGGGCCCTGGGGGCGGACGTGGCCAAGAGCCTGCAGCCAGGTCAGGTGATCATCAAGATTCTTAGCGATGTATTGACCGACCTGCTCGGCGGACAGCACCGCGATCTTGATCTCTCCAAAATCCCTTCGGTGATTCTGCTCTGCGGTTTGCAGGGCGCCGGTAAAACGACTACGGCAGGTAAGCTGGCACGTCTGCTGGTTTCTCAGGGCAAGAAGGTGGCATTAACATCGGTGGATGCTACCCGCCCGGCTGCGCGCGAGCAGTTGCAGGTGCTGGCCGGTCAGGTGGATGTGCCCTATATCGCCGGTGACGGCGCTACTGCGGCTAAAATGGCCCACTCAGCAGTGTTGCAGGCCGGGCGCGATGGCCAACATGTACTGATTCTTGATACGGCAGGTCGTCAGGTGGTGGACGATGAACTGATGGCTGAAATCAAGTCGGTGGCGGATGCTGTCGGCGCAACAGAACGGCTGCTGGTGCTCGACTCCATGACTGGTCAGACAGCCCTCTCGATCGCCGAGCAGTTTCATGTCGCTGTGAGTATGTCCGGCTGTATCCTGACCAAGACCGATGCCGATGTGCGCG
The DNA here is from genome assembly GCA_027019785.1 of Mariprofundus sp. Lineage (GTDB taxonomy): Bacteria > Pseudomonadota > Zetaproteobacteria > Mariprofundales > Mariprofundaceae > Mariprofundus. The sequence continues at coordinate 38,416 of JALUWF010000271.1, forward strand.
GTGGTGCGGCTTTGTCAGTGGCGCACAGCACGGGCGTACCGATTCGTTTTGTCGGTACAGGCGAAAAAATCGATGCGTTTGAACATTTTGATCCATCCCGTATGGCCGGTCGCATTCTTGGTCAGGGTGATGTTGTCGGACTGGTGGAGAAGATTCAGTCCAACGTCGATCAGGAAGTGGCGGCCAAAGCTGCCGACAAGATAAAAAAAGGGCAGTTTGATCTGGGTGATTTTGCCGAACAACTGGGCCAGATGCAAAAAATGGGCGGCATGGCCGGCATGCTCAAGATGATGCCGGCCATGAAACTGCCGAAGGAAGCGCTGGAACAGGTGGATGACAAACCGGTCAGGCGCATGCAGGCGATGGTCTATTCGATGACGCCAAAAGAGCGTAAGTATCCCAGGCTGCTGAACGGTAGCCGCAAACGTCGCGTGGCGGCCGGTTCGGGCACATCTGTGCCGGAGTTGAATCGCATGCTCAAACAGTTTGCCCAGATGCAGAAGATGATGAAGCGCATGCGGGGCGGCAAAGGGCGGCGCATGATGGCGCAGATGATGGGTAAATTTGGAGGAATGGGGGGTGGTATGGGCGGCGGCATGCCTCCCGGCATGCCAAAGATGTGATGAGTGAGAATCGTTATTCGGAGATGGACGTTTCCCGAGTGTCATGGCCGCCAAAGGAGGAAACCATCGGTTACAGGGGTTTGAATATCAGAAAATAACCCAGATTGTAATAGATATGAAGTAGAATCGAAGGCAGTAGCCAGCCATCAAAGCGGTCGCGAAAATACCCGAAAATTAGTGATGGCGGGAAAACCAGCATGGTCATGATAAACGGATGGGCGTACAGATGTGTCATAGCAAACAGCAGGCTGGTGAAGATATTGGCGTAAGTGATGCCCGCATATAATGGCTTGAACATGGTCTTTCGCAGCAGTTTGCCTTGAACAAAACCCCGAAAAACAACCTCCTCAAGCACGGGGTAAATCAACACAAGCAGTAGAAATGTCACAGGCGCATGGATTGGCCATGCGATGTCTGGTTGTGGATGGCTCAGAAACCAGAGCGCACCCCATACCGGAAGTGGCATGAGCATGGCAATCAACCATGGGGCGCATAACAGCGGTTTTTCGCTTCGGTTAACGAACATGTTCTATTCCACTCCCGACTCTTGAGTAACAAAATGGAGCCAATTATACCGGAAGTGCGACTTCAGTCGCGCCTTAACTCACTATTTAGCACGGCTAAAGCCGCACTTC
>JALUWF010000272.1 GCA_027019785.1 Mariprofundus sp.
ATGAAAATGATTCGAGCCATCATCAAGCCATTCAAGCTGGATGATGTAAAAGACAAACTACTGTCGGTCGGCGTTAATGGACTGACGGTGACAGAAGTACGCGGCCACGGCCGCCAGAAAGGCCATACCGAACTCTATCGCGGGGCGGAATACAATGTGGATTTCGTGCCCAAAACCGAGATTTCTGTGGTTGTAGCTGCTGATCAGGTAGATGAAGTGGTGGAGGCCATCGTCGAAGCCGCACGTTCCGGCAAGGTCGGCGATGGAAAAATCTTTGTGTCCAATGTTGAAAAAGTCGTTCGTATTCGCACCGGTGAAACCGATGCGGATGCGTTATAAGAGGGGAATGTACGCATGAAACATATCATATCCAAAACAGCCTTGATGCTGCCTGCCGCACTGCTGGTACCGGGCATGGCGATGGCTGAAGAAGCACCGAAATTGAATTCGGGTGATACAGCCTGGATGCTGACATCTACTGTGCTGGTGCTGCTGATGACACTGCCGGGTCTGGCGCTGTTCTATGGTGGCATGGTGCGCAAAAAGAATGTCTTATCCATGTGCATGCAGAGCCTTGCCATTGCTTCGCTGATGAGCGTGCTGTGGGTGGTGATGGGTTATTCACTGGCCTTTGGTGAAGGTTCATCTTTCATCGGTGGTCTGGGTAAAGCATTTTTCTCAGGTGTCGGTTACGACACACTCTCCGGTACGATTCCTGAAACGGTGTTCGCCACCTTCCAGATGACCTTTGCGATCATTACCCCGGTGTTGATTATCGGTGCATTTGCCGAGCGTATGAAGTTTTCTGCGGTGATGCTGTTCACCGGAATATGGGTATTGGCTGTGTATGCGCCGATCTGTCACTGGGTCTGGGGTGGCGGCTTCCTTGGCGATATGGGCACGCTTGATTTCGCTGGCGGCACTGTGGTACATATCAATGCCGGTGTTGCAGGCCTGGTCTGTGCGCTGGTGCTGGGTAAACGAACCGGCTATCCGAAAGAGCCGATGATGCCACATAATCTGGTGCTGACCATGATTGGTGCAGCGCTGTTGTGGGTCGGCTGGTTCGGTTTCAATGCCGGTTCCGAGCTGGCTGCCGATGGTACTGCTGGCATGGCTATGCTGGTCACCCAGGTGGCGACGGCGACGGCTGTTCTGGCCTGGAGCGTGGCTGAGAAGGTTGTATTCAAGAAGGCCAGTCTGCTGGGTGCCTGTTCGGGCGCTGTCGCCGGACTGGTTGCGATTACGCCTGCTTCCGGTTTTGTCGGCCCTATCGGCGCGCTGGCAATCGGCGCTGCTGCCGGTGTGGTCTGCTTCTGCTCGGTTGCTTTTATGAAGAAAGCGCTGGGTTATGATGATTCACTCGATGCATTCGGCGTGCATGGTATCGGCGGTATGGTCGGCGCGCTTTTGACCGGTGTGTTTGTCTCCTCATCTTTCGGTGGCGCTGGTCTGGCTGATGGTATGACCATTGGCAGTCAGGTATTTGTCCAGATCAAGGCGATTGCTGCTACGGTTGCTTACTGTGCTGTGGTGACCTTCGTGATTCTGAAGGTGATTGATATGGTGGTTGGCCTGCGTGTGAGCGAAGAAGCCGAACGTGAAGGTTTGGACATTACATCGCACGGCGAGCAGGTGCTGGGCTAAGGCCTGTTATAGCAGTATAATCATTGTAAAAGAATTGTAGAAGATAACCAAAGAATATTCCCACCCGGTATAAGGAATAGGAGTCTTCTGCATACAAAGCAGGGAGCGGTTTTTACCGCTCCCTGTTTTGGTTAGTCACTTACAAAAAAATCTCGCGTAAAATGCACAAGAAATAAAAATCATAAAATAAAAAGATTCTCACCACAGAGAGCACAGAGGAAAAGCAGAGAAAACCAAAACATAAAGATTTTATTTGCGTGTATTCGCGTCCACAAGGTGAATGCCGCTTGCGGCAGCGAGGGTGCCCTGGGGTATTCGCGGTTCGCTTAAAGGTTTGGATTGTATGAGAAAGAACAGAGCAAGGTCAAAGGCGAACCGCGAATACACACGAATGAACGCGAATAAGGGCAAGTGCTTATCCTTCTGTGAGGGATGTAGAGTAGCATCCATGATAAATATCTGTGTTCATCTGCGTTCGTCTGTGGCTAAATAACCCTCATGACCAACAGGCTGATGATTGAGGCGGGGCAATGTTCGCGGGCGGGCGTGAAGGCGCAGAATGAGGATTGCTGCGGCATCCGTATTCCTGAAGGCATGGAACTCACCCATAAAGGTATCGTTGCAGTGACTGCTGACGGTGTCGGCTCCAGCGAGGCGGGCAAGGAAGCCAGCGAATATTGCGTGCAGGGTTTTATTTCGGATTATATGAGCACGCCGCAATCATGGCGTGTTCAAACTGCCGGCGATCGTGTTATCCGATCCCTGAATTCATGGTTGTATAGTCAGGGGCAGAAGCGTTATCAATCGGAGTTGAGTCTGGCTTCCACGCTGGTTGTGCTGGTGCTGAAATCAACCACGGCGCATGTGTTCCATGTCGGTGATTCACGCCTTTATCGCATCCGCAAGGGCACAATCACCCGATTAACCAAAGACCATCACCTGGTCATCGACCGTCAGAAATCCTTTCTGGCGCGAGCCATGGGCGGCGAACATGAAGTGAATTTCGATTACGCTAAACACAGTGTCAACATTGATGATCGCTTCCTGCTCAGCACCGACGGCATCCATGAGTTTCTGGATGATGAACGCATCAAAACGCTGGCCTTAGCATCCGACCCTGAAAGCGCCACCACAGCGATTGTCGATGCCGCCCTTGAAGCGGGAAGCAATGATAATGTGACCTGCCAGATCATTCATGTCACCCAACTGCCGAATCAAAACGAAGATGAATATTATCGGCAACTGACCGAACTCCCCTTCCCGCCACCGCTCGACGCCGGCATGATTCTCGATGGTTATCGCATCATCAAAGAGTTGCACACCAGCGTCACCATCCAGGTCTATCTGGCCGAGGATATCGACAGTGGTGAAACCGTGGTCATCAAAACGCCCTCAGTGAATTTTGAGGATGATCCGGCTTATATCGATCGTTTCCTGCACGAAGTCTGGGTCGGCCGGCGCATTAACAGCCCACATGTGTTCAAGGTTCACCACCTTAAACGCCCGCGCAGCTGCATCTATTATGTCACTGAATTTCTCGAAGGCCGTTCATTGGCACAGTGGATACTGGATAATCCCGAACCCGATCTGGATGAAGTGCGCCGCATTACCGAGCAGATCATCAAGGGCTTACGCGCCTTTCACCGCCGCGAAATGGTGCATCAGGATATCAAGCCTGAAAATATCATGATTGATAAACACGGCACCATCAAAATCATTGATTTCGGCTCCACCCAGGTGGCGGGACTACAGGAAATCCACAGGCCGATTGAACAGCAACATATTGAAGGCACCGCCAATTATATCGCACCGGAACTATTCGATGGCTATGAGGGTACGCCCAAAAGCGATCTGTTTTCGCTTGGCGTCACCGTCTACAAAATGTTATCGGGCGGCCATTATCCATACGCCGAACAGGACAAGACCGCACGCAGGAAAAACTACGATTATATTTCCGTGCGCAAATATAATCTCAATGTGCCAATCTGGATGGATGGTGCTATTCGCAAAGCCGTGCAACCCGACCCGGAAAAACGCTATGGAGTGATGTCCGAATTCTTCGGAGATCTTAGCACGCCCAACCCGACCTTGATGCGAACCCATGCCCCACTGTTGGAACGCGACCCGGTCAGCTTCTGGCGCGGCTTCGCCTTCTTGCTACTGGCTCTGAATCTGCTACTGATCTATCTGATTGCACAATAAATCAATAATCGCTACCCAACCCGACATTCGTAAGTGACTAATGAGCTGCGAATTCCCGGTAACGTCTACGCTTCATCCACCTTCTTTCTGAGGGCTTTGATCCGGCTGCGTTTGGATTTGCTTTCCAGGCGGCGCTTGATGGCGCTGCGGGACTGGCGCGTGGGGCGTCGTTTCTTTGGGATGATGCCTGCCGCCTTGATCAGTTCCCTGAGACGATTCAGCGCATCCGTCCTGTTTTGATCCTGACTGCGGAATTGTTGGGCTTTGATCGTGATGACACCATCGCTGCTGATGCGCTGATCACTGCGTTGTAACAGTCGCGTTTTGTATTGCTCCGGCAACGACGATGTATGGATATCAAAACGCAGGTGAATGGCGCTGGAAACCTTGTTGACGTTTTGCCCGCCTGCGCCTTGGGCACGGATGGCATGCATGTCGATTTCGTCATCGGGTATGGCGACAGAGTCGGTAATCTCCAGCATGGGTTTGATGGGCTCAGTTGGGCTGAAATTCCCGGTTGGAAAAACGGTCCGCAGCGGTGATGTCTTTATAGATAAACGGCGGCGTTTTGCCGGTATAAACAATGTCGGTAAGCCATTGCTGCTCGGTTTCGATATCCGCTTCGGATACGGCCATGCTCCACACACCTTTTTTGCCTTGCCAGGCGAAATCCGGTAACCAGCGGTATCCGCGCGCTTTCAAATCGTCCTTTTTGCCAAACGGAGCGCGAAAAGCAAAAAAGCGGCGGCTCTTTTCGCGTGCGCCAGCCAATAACACGGCCATGGCCAGTTTGCCCGAATTGGGCATAGCGCGGGTCAACAGATGCAGGGTGGCCTGTGCATCATTGACAGCGCGATGGCCATCAAAAAAGAAACCGAGCTTATAAGCAATATAATCCAGTTTCAGGCTGGAAATATCCTCATCCATCCAGGCGATATCATTGAAGGTACAGGCCCAGTTGGCCTTGCTGACAACAGGCAATCGCCGTTCCAGCATCTGGCGATCGAAGGCGGCGTTGTGAGCAATGATTAAATCCGCTTTTTCCAGCCATGTGTTGGCACCTTCATCATTCAGGTGCTGGTCTTTCACCATGTCATCAGTGATACCAGTGATCTGTTTGACGATATCGCTGAGCGGCTCGCCGGGGTCTTCAAAGGCATCATAGGTATGCAGGATTTTGTAGATAAGGCCAGAACCTGCATCATATTCAAAGGCGACAAAGCCCAATTCAATGATTTTATCCTTCGCTGTATCCAACCCGGTGGCTTCAGTATCAATGACAATGCCGATGCGCGGCGTCTGCGGCTCTCCCGGCCAATAGCGTTCAGGCGCTTGCAGGCGCTGAATCACCCGGTATTGGTCGGAGCGTTGCAGATATTCAATGGCTTCAGCATCATTCATGTTCTTTCTCCCTCAAAACTGGCATGGCGTCTTTATGAATTATATTCGCAAATGTTAAGCCGCCTTAGCTAACGCTCCTGTAACACGCACATCCACATGCACATCATCAAAAGGGCACACTACGCCACCGTTTGCAGTTCGTTCAATTAACCCAAGCTTTTCAAGTGCTATAATATCGTCATGCACACGACGAACATCACGGTGCAGCTGGCGGGCTAGTTCTCGAACGCCTGTTGTACTCCCTTTTTCAATGAGCGCCTGCAATAGTCGCCATCGGTTCCCTGTCAACATGGAAAAGAATTCATCTGCGCGTTGAAAATTCAATGTTTCTCCTTGGTAGGTTGTTGCTGTTACAGCCTTTCGGGCAGCATTTTTTAATCCGCTTTGCCAGTCTGCATCAACGGAAATTGTTAGTGTTCGATTTTCCATTTCTCTACCTCCTTGATAAAATCATCCGCCAGTTGTTCCAGTCCTGTAAAAGAGTATGGCATTTCATTGTCATATTTGTGATAGTGATCTCCTTTGCCTCTCTCGTTATCAAAGCCAATGACCCGTTCATCGTTGACGATCAATACAAGGCTATACTTGAATAAATGCGTACATGGTGTCACAGGCTGCGGAACACGCCAGATAGTCACCTCCGTCATCCATCCTTCAGGAGATACATCCTTATGCCGGAGAATCAGTGAAGCCTTCATGTTGTCAATTATGGCAACGATGCTGGATAAAATCAAATGGGGCAAGAGGAACGTATATAAGCATCATTCTGTGGCTTGTTCCGGGAGTTAATCCGATCTTTTGGTAAACCGGATGATATGGCGGCGAGCTTTTTTATCCGGGCGTTTCTCAGGTGCGGGGCTTGCATTGAATTTGCGCAATTGCCGCTGTTCTTCCCGATCCGCACAGCTCTGTTCGGTTTCCTGATAGAGCGTTTGGGCCACGGCTGCGGAGCCGCGTTTATCCGCCAGAGCTGTGACAATCACGATGAACAACTCCTGACCGCGCTGGATACGCAGTTCATCACCGGCCTGAACGGCTTTAGATGCTTTGACCCGTTCACCATTCAGTTGCACATGGCCGCCGCCGACCATGTCGGTCGCCAAGCTGCGTGTCTTGAAGAAGCGGGCGGCCCACAACCATTTGTCGATACGAACGCCCACTAGCTTTTGGTAACAACGGGCGTGATTTCCAGCGATTGCTCGCCGTCGGAGAGCAGAGTAACGCCATCGGCAATAGTGAATTGGAGTTGCATGGTACGCTGGCTGAATCCGGCCAGTGCGGCAATCGTGGCATCGTCGATGTGATATACGCTCAGGTTAGAAAAGCGTTGCGACTTCCTTTGAATTTTTTTCCACCATGCTTCCGCGCCTGTGCGGTTATAGGTGTAGATAATAACCCGGTCTGATCGACCGCAGGCGCGGCGGATGCGTTTTTCATCAGGCAGGCCCAGATCAATCCATAACTCGATTTCATTGCTCAGATTCTTTTGCCACAGGTCGGGCTCACCATCGCTGCTCAAGCCTTTAGTGAACGTAAGACGTTCGTGGGCATTGAGGGCGAAGACCAACATACGCAACATCATGCGCGCATCATTTTCCGACGGGTGGCGCGCAATGGTCAGGGCGTGATCGTAATAATAGTTGCGATCCATATCGGTGATCTGGAGTTCTGCTTTGAAGATGGTTGATTTGATTGCCATGTTATCCAGAAGAATTTTTGCTCGTGGTGGTATGAGCAGGAGCCTCATCCTGTTTCATGAATCGCTGTGCCACCAGCGTCAGTTCAAACAGAATCCACATCGGTAGCGCCAGCATCGCCTGGGTAATCACATCCGGCGGCGTAAGGATGGCAGCCGCGATGAATACAATCAGGATTACATAGCCGCGATTTTCTTTTAACTGTTGCGCAGTAACAATACCGAAATGCATAAGCAGCAATAGCGCCATCGGCAATTCAAAGGCCAGTCCAAAGGCGAACAACATGCGCATAAACAGCGTCAGCGACTCCTTCAGTGACGGCATAGCGGCAATCTGATCGGTGGCGAAGCCGAAAAAGAATTTGAAGGCGAACGGGAATACGCCGTAGTACGCGAAGAATCCGCCGCCATAGAACAGCATGCCGCCGACCAGTAGCAACGGTGTAAACATGCGCCGTTCCTGCTCATACAGGCCGGGTACAATAAATGCCCACAGCTCGGATAGCAGCCATGGAAAAGTCATAAAAAAACCAAAGAACATGGAGACGCGCAAATAAGTAAAAAAGGCTTCATGCGGCGCAATAAACACCATGATCGGGTGCGGCCCAAGCGCGGCGCGCAAGGGTTCCGACAACCAGGAAAACAGCGCATCGGCCTGCCAGAAGCAGAGCATAAACGAGACAATAAGGATCAGCATATAGCGCAGCAGACGGTTGCGCAGTTCGACAAGATGAGAAATCATTAAAGTTGGAAAATCATTTGGTCTTGCGGTTTTGCTTCGGTGTGATCTCTATTAAGGGTTCAATATCGGTGATTTCCTGAATGGTCTCTTCAAACTCGCCTTTGATGTCGATGAATTCATTTTCCATGGGTCGGCGTATTTCCGCCTGGATATTGCGCCATTGCTGTGTGGCGTAGCCGAACAGACGACCGATGGTCTGGGCGGCCTGAGGCAGGCGTTTAGGGCCGACAACAATCAACGCCACCAGACCGATGACAATCATCTCCATCCAGCCAATACCAAAGAGTTCCATGGGTGTGTACGCTCAGGTAATGGTCAGGAGGATTTCTGTCCGTCGTGATTCTTACCGTCGTGCTTCTTCTCAGCCACATCATCATTCTGCAGGCCGCTGCGCAGCCCGGTGACAAACTTGCCTAATCCTTCACCGAGTTCCGGCAAACGCTTGGCACCAAATATCACCAGCACAATCAATAAGATGACAAGCAGTTCCCATATTCCTAAGCCAAACATGACAGCCTCCTAGTTGCAATAATGGCCGGAAGCCTGACCGAAGCCGGCATGAATTGCTACATAATGGAGGGAGTTGATCACGGCAATCGCATTAAAAGCCCTGAGAGTTAAAAAGGCTGTTCCATTTTCATGAGGATTTAGTAGCGTTCTCACTACAGATTCTTGTGTGCCCGAATGAATCGATGCAGCGAATGACTGATAGACAGTTAGAAAAGTGTTATTTTCCAATAAATAATGACATGCACCCTTAGCTC
>JALUWF010000273.1 GCA_027019785.1 Mariprofundus sp.
TGAAATGTCGTCGTATCAATGTGGCTCATACGGCAAGATAAACCCAGTGTTTGCAATGCATTTTTGGCAATAACACGATAGCAGTCACTGGCACCAGCTAAAGCTGGTGGGTTTAATCTCGGACTGAAAGTCCGGATACGCGTCGGCTAAACGACGCGTCCTATTCAGACTCCATCTTAAACTCATCATTCGGTTTTGGTTCAAAATGATGCTCCAAAATATGATTTGATCATCTTTTCCGTCATCTGACCTACGGTCGCACAAAAATACCCGCGTGCCCAAAAATGCCTACCTTACTAGCTCTCGAACTCGCTCTGCCAAGTCCCCTATCAATACTTTGTAACCCATACAAAATGGTATTCTATCTGGTAAATCGTATGACTACCGTACCTGTAATCCATCTTACCCTCCAAAATCGAGGTTTGTAGAGTATCATAGCTAAAGCTGACCGGCTAAAAGCCGGTGGATTTAACCTTATGATGGAGATTAAAACATCAACTTTCATCACAAACTCCTGTGATAGCAATAGTGTTCGCTCCAGAATTATCTGTCAGATACATCCTTAGTGCGTACAACAAATCAGGAGTGTTGCAGAATGTTTCAGGCTTCTCAATTTGAAGGCTGATTCGGGACTTCAGCTCGATATCACTATCGATCACTATTCTGGAAACATCATCTACCAAGGTTACATATTTTTTAGTCCGATCACTATATGGGGCGAAAATCGTCTTTAAACCCTTATCCTCGATTCCTCGGCTTCGCAGGAGTGCAAGAAGAAGCTCTAAATACTTACAGATAGTTGCTATTTTGCAGCCTTTGCCGTTATTCACCTCAACCTCTTTGAGAATGTCCTCTAGGCAGTTATACAAGTTTCCGGATAAATTTATGAGTTCCTTTGCAGTCAAGTTGTTGATTAGTGATTCTGATCGCCAAAGTGCTATTGACAATATCTCCATGGTAAAGTTGGTTGATTTCTTTTTATCAACGGGGTTTATAACACTCTCAAATAGCTCTTGTTGCCATGGTAATTCGGCATCACCTATGGCGAATGCAATATGTCGGCGATATTTCATCAAGTCTTGCTTGTCTTTCACAGCATCAAGGAGCCGGGAACCAACAATCCCGGGGGCATCCTTATGTAGACAGCACAGAAAGAACAAAAGCTCCTCTTTAAGGGTGTCTGGCATATTTTCTGACTGAATTATTGATATTATTTTTTGAGTACCTTCGAATATCGCTTTTCTAAAATGGTCAGGCACATCTGACTCTGAAAGGGAGTGGCCATGATTCCAGATGGTTAATGCTGGAAATCGGAGACTTTTAGACAGAAAGCAGTGCCTTGGTGCGTTATCACCAACCGTCACATCAAATGCAGAATATTTTCCTCTCTCATTCTTAATTTT
>JALUWF010000274.1 GCA_027019785.1 Mariprofundus sp.
CGTTTGTGGTGGGAGACTGGATTAAAACCGCTGAATTTGAGGGCGTGGTCGAGCAGGTCGGCTTCCGTTCCACCCATATCCGCACCTTCGCCCGTACGCTGGTCAATGTGCCCAATTCCCAACTGGCCAATATGGTCATTGATAATATCGATCAGCGTTCTGAGCGGCGCATCAAAATGCGCATCGGGCTGACTTACGATACCACGCCTGCGCAGATGAAAGCGGCGCTGGCCGGCATTGAACAGTTACTTCGCGATCACCCCGGCGTGGATCAGAGCTACAAACTGGTCAAGTTCGATACCTTTGAAGATAGTTCATTATCCATCTTTATCTACTATTTCTCCAACAGCAAAGTGTGGGAGGAATATCTGCAGGTGCGCCAGGAAGTGAATCTGCAAATCATGGAACTACTTGAATCGCTGGGACTGGCGTTCGCCTTCCCCACCCGAACGCTGCATATTGAATCAAGTGTTGAGACACAGATGAACGCAGATACACGCAGATGAACCAAGACAAAAATGTTGGACAACTACCCTGATGAATAGTCAAAAGTATTTTACCGCAGAGGGCAGAAGGTGAATGGCTGCTGAAGGAAACGTCTGTGGTACGTAGCCAGAGAGGCTTCTCTGGGCACAGAGTAAAAACGACGTTTGTCTGTGCTTCTCATCTGCGTCAATCTGCGTTCATCTGTGTCTCAAGTTGGTTGTAGTTACGTCGGATCAGGAGGATTGTGAATTATGGTAGAGATGTATGGCATCGCGAATTGCGATACAATCAGGAAGGCGCGCCGCTGGTTGGCCGGACATGATGTCGACTATCTGTTTCACGATTATAAAAAAGAGGGTGTGGATGCCGAACAACTGGCGCGATGGGTGGAACGTGTCGGCTGGGAGGTGCTGTTGAATAAACGCGGCACCACCTGGCGAAAATTGCCGGATGCGGATAAAATGAATGTGGATCGGGACAAGGCCATCGCATTGATGTGTGCACATCCGTCGATGATCAAGCGCCCGCTAATGATTTCGGATGATCAAATCGTGGTTGGTTTTTCCGAGCCGCAATATGGCGGGCTGTTTATTTGAGCCTTCATCAGCATCAACAGTTATTTATTGAGGGGCCTGCCGGAGTTTTGCAATCGTTCTATCAGTCCGGAAAAACGGGCCAGCCAGCGGTCGTGCTGTGTCATCCGCATCCGCAATACGGAGGCACCATGCGCAACAAGGTGGTTTACTGGATGGGGCGTACGTTTGAAGATGCCGGTTGTTCGGTGTTGCGCTTTAATTTTCGCGGCGTCGAGCAGTCGCAAGGCGAATGGGATGAGGGGCGAGGTGAAGCGGATGATGCGCGCGCTGCACTCGACTGGCTATATGCACGTCATCCACAATCGTCA
>JALUWF010000275.1 GCA_027019785.1 Mariprofundus sp.
TCTCCAGATAGGCGCAGACCGCGCCCTTGCGCTTGCCACCCTGATTGACCGCCACGGCTGTATCGTTGGCGACTTTCAGGAATGGCACTACCCCCTGTGAAGAGCCATTGGTGCCCTTGATATAGGCTCCGAGACCGCGTACACGTGTCCAGTCATTGCCCAGTCCGCCGGCATATTTGGATAGCATCGCATTATCCCGGATAGCGCCATAAATACCGTCCAGCGAATCGGGCACCGTAGTCAGATAGCAGGAGGACATCTGCGGACGCAACGTGCCGGCATTGAACAGGGTTGGCGTGCTGCTCATGAAATCGAAAGAGGAGAGCAGTTCATAGAATTCAATCGCACGCGTTTCGCGATCAATCTCGTTGATTGCCAGCCCCATAGCCACGCGCATGAAGAAGGCCTGCGGTAATTCAAAGCGGGTATGTTCATGATGAATGAAATATCGGTCATAGAGTGTTTGCAGCCCCAGATACGTGAAATTGAAGTCGCGCTCTGGACGGATGGCTGCGGCTAACTGGGGCAGATCGTAGCGACCGAGTTCCTCATCGAGCAGTTCCAGTTCAATGGCACGGTGAATATAGCTCGGGAAATAGTCCGGATAGCGCGCTTTCATCTCCGACTGCATCGCCTCGACGGCATGGCCTTCGATAAAGCTGAGTGCTTCATGGCGGGCATTATCGAGCAGCAAACGGGCTGCCACCTGACCGAAGGCGGGATCGCGTTCGATCATGGTTCGCGCATTCATTACCACGGCGGCACGAAAATCACTCTCCTTCATGCCATCAAATAGTTGCTGGCGGATCGCATCATAGAGCGTATGCGTATCGACTGCCTCAAGGTCTGCGCAGGATTCATCGATCAGTCGATACAAGCGCTGCTCATCAAGCAATTGTCGCTGACCATCCGGCATCAACAACTCAATCGGCTTGCTCTGTTCACCGGGCTGATCTGCATCGACGGCATGTTCACGTTCGCTGGCACGGGCGGCACGATAGAGTACATAGGCACGTGCTACCTTGTGGTGGCCCTCACGCATCAGGGCCAGCTCAACCTGATCCTGAATATCCTCGATATGGACCGTGCCGTTTTCAGGCAGGCGTCGCAGCAGGGCGTCAACGACTTGGGTTGTCAGCACATCGACAATTTCGTGAATCCGGCGCGAAGCTGCTGCGCCGTGGCCTTCGACGGCCAGAAAAGCCTTGGTGATAGCGACCATGATTTTGCTACGATCAAAGCTTGTAACTTTGCCATTGCGTCGCATAACCAGACACTCTGGACTGGTCATCGCGCTCGTTGCTAATGGTATGTGAATCTGGCTGACAGGGGTAATTTGTGAATCGGGTTGCATATCGTTCCTCCTCCGGATGATATGAACCTGCGAAAA
>JALUWF010000276.1 GCA_027019785.1 Mariprofundus sp.
CGTAAAATGAAGGTCATGGCGGGGTTATTGCGTCCGCGTTGAACGCTGACATAAATATTTCCGGCTGCGATCAGCACGGCGCTGATACGGGCAGTTGGATGGCTCACAATCTGATGCAGGCTATGCCCATCCCATGCCCACAGTATTGATGGCGTAGACTCATCCGAGATCCATAACCACTGCCGTGAAGCATCCCATGCCATATCGCCGGGATGATGCAGTTCGGGCCGTTGCAACCACGTTTTAACCTTCGGTTTTGCGCCACGATCATCGAGCATCAATATGCGTCCGGAGGCGGATTCCGCCAGCAACAATGTGCCATCAGGCAGGCGTTCGATATCACTGATGGCCTCAAATCTGGTCGCGTCCATTTTTCGCGCCAGTTGGGTGGCGTCCTCCGGAACTACCTTCAGCCAGCCTTTGTCCGGGTGCAACACAGCAAGCTGATGGCTGTGCATATTCAGTCGGTACACACTGCCACCAGCGGCTGCATCGGCCAGATAAGCAAAGCGGTGATCGGCAGAAAATGCAATGGCTCTGTGCTCAAAACGTCCGGCAAAGCGAAACGGGGCAAAGCCCGGATGCGTGCTCTCCCGACTCACGGCGTTCACCTGCTGATTATCGGGGAATTTACCCGGTTCAGCCATACGCCAGATCATCCCCTGATTGCCACCTTCAGCGACCCAGAGCGAACCGTCCGGAGCAAAACGCATGCCATGGATATTACGTAACCCCTCCACCAGTATATGAGTGTGTCCATTCTTCACATTCAGCGCAGCTACGCTGGCTACAGAACTGTATTTGCTCAATTCACTGCCGAAATAGAGCCAGCGCCCATCCGGACCCAGGTCAGCCTGAGTTGGGGAGAGTTGTTTCCATGCACCCAGCGAGTGATAAAACCAGCCCGGCGCAACCGTCAGCCCAATCCCATTCACCTGACAGCCGTTCAAGGCAAGGAAGATGGCGGCAATGATGGCAAGATATCGCATCAGCAAAATGTGTCCCATTTGCCGCTTACAGGCAAGCAGCAGCAGGATTAGTCAACTGACCAGCCAGTCCCTTATTTATTCGAGAACGGTAAAAATTCATGCAACGATTCCTATGAACGCAGTTTGCCAAGCAGCACCTGTTCATCGCGGGGTGATTTGGGTTGCCATGATCTCTTGCCGAAACGTGGTAAAATGGATCTGTTTAAGCAGACAGCATGCCCTCCGCCAGCCAGCACGATGCGTTTTGGCAACGGCGCATCCGGTTTGAGCAGTTCCGACAAGCGTTCCGCTTCGCTGATGATGCATGCGGCATCCGTTGCATCCACAATGGATCGCAATATTGGATTTCGCGTAGCCACGGCAATCTTCTGGCTGTTCATAGTCAGCGTGGACTGATTCGAAACAGCGGTTGGAGCCCATAGCCAGATGCCATTCACACCGGGCCACCCCTGCTCGTGACGGCTTGCGGATGGAGATTGAAACAGCAGCATCTGAATTTCGGAAAGCAGCCGGTTTAACAGGCCTCCATCTGCGCCCTCGTGATGACGATCCGGTAGCAGTTGCCCGGAAATAGCGCCAAATTCGGGCGGATAAGCTTCCACAGGTTCACGGCAGGCCAGTAGCAGTGCAGCGCCGACTGCGAACATCTGCATGCCATCGGCTCCCAGCAGCGGATTCAGCACATGACACAGATCGCGCGCATCCTCCGTACACCAGGGAAACTGACCTTCGGGCAATACGCGCACGTTATTACGCAGCAGTTGCCCGCAATAGGGCGATGCCACCCAGCATTGCCGGGTATCATCCGGAAACGCCTCGCATTGCGCTGCCAGCAGCAGCGCAGGAGATATATCAGCAAGCGCCGCATACCATGCCAGCGGATTTTTATCAGTGCAGTCGAACCAGCCTTGCCTGTACGTCACCAATGCTTTTTGCCATGTTTGCAGCGCAGGATGCAAAAGCATTTCCTGTTCCGCCCTCAACACCAGTCCATTCGGCACAATTAGCATGGTTTCATCAATAATCAGCCCAAAATCCGACGAACGGCATCCTCGGTAGCATCAATGGTAACCGGCGTGGGGATTCCCTGCATGGCGGTATCCGGATCTTTCAGGCCGTTACCGGTCAGGGTGCAGACAATCGTTGCGCCCGGCTGAAAATAACCGGCCTTGTTGAGTTTGATAACGCCGGCCATCGAAGCGGCGGAAGCCGGTTCGCAGAATACGCCCTCCATCGAGGCCAGCATATCGTAGGCCTGCAGAATATCTTCGTCGGTGACCGCATCAATGCGGCCCCCGGACTCATCGCGCGCAGCTTCCGCCTGCTGCCAAGAGGCCGGTTTGCCGATGCGGATGGCTGTCGCTACGGTTTCAGGATTCTCTACCGGCGCACCATTCACAATCGGCGCAGCACCGGCAGCCTGAAAACCGATCATCTTCGGCAATGATTTGCTGATCCGTTTTTCACGATATTCCTTATAGCCCATCCAGTAAGCAGTAATATTGCCCGCATTGCCGACCGGCAGCGCGTGGTAGTCGGGCGCAAAACCCAGTTCATCGACAATCTCGAACGCAGCTGTTTTCTGCCCCTGAATGCGATACGGATTGACCGAATTGACCAGCGAAATCGAACCATCGGCGGAAATCGCGCGTACCAGTTCCAGCGCATCGTCGAAATTGCCGCGAATCTGGATCACTTTAGCACCATAGCGCATGCCCTGGCTCATTTTACCGAGCGCAATCTTGCCATCGGGAATCAGCACATAAGCATCCATGCCACAGTTGGCCGCATAGGCCGCCGCCGAAGCCGAGGTATTGCCGGTCGAGGCGCAGATGATTTTGCGCGAACCGGCATTATAGGCCTGCGTCACTGCCATGGTCATGCCGCGATCCTTGAATGAGCCGGTCGGGTTCAAGCCCTCGAATTTGAGGAAAATTTTCAGTTCGGGATTGATGGCATTGCGCAAGTTCATCGACTCATGCAACGGTGTATTCCCTTCGTACAGGGTGATCACCGAATCATCCTTGCCAATCGGCAAAAAAGCACGGTAACGGTTAATGATTCCTTCGTATCTGGGCATGGTAACTTCCTTTTCTGTGACTACTAGCAAAACGCTGGCTAATTAGCGTTTCGCTATGCTACTTTTGATTCTTTGCGCAGAATCAGCACATCTTCTTCAACCGCAGGCAGCGCGATAATGCGACTGATGGCGGCCTGTAAATTCCCTTCGGTGGTTTCATGCGTCAGCATCACCACCGGCACGCTATTGGCCGCTGAACGCTCTTTCTGGCTCATCGCTTCCAGACTGATCCGCTGATCGGCCAGAATGGATGTGACCGCTGCAATCACGCCCGGCTGATCCTGCACCATCAGACGCAGGTAATATTCACATTCAACATCGGCGACTGGCAGCGTAGCCAGATCCCGGCGTTCCGCATCCACAAAACCCATCGGCGGCGCCAGATGCGCCACACCATCCGGTCCACTACCTGAAGAACAGACGCGGGCGATATCCATGATATCGGCCACCACGGCGGAAGCGGTCGGCCGCTCGCCCGCGCCGCGTCCGAAATACATCGTATGCTCAACAAAATCGCCGGAAACCTGCACCGCATTATACGAATCGGACACCTGCGCCAGTTGCGAATCAGCTGGCACCAGCGTTGGATGTACTCGCATTTCAACCGCATTCACCTCGCCATTGACGCCGTGCGGCTTGGCAATACCGAGCAGTTTAATCCGGTAACCCAATTCGGATGCCGATGCGATATCCGAGGCGGTAATTCTGCTGATGCCCTCGGTAAACACTTCATCGAATTTAATCTTCGAGCCGTAAGCCATGGCCGCCAGAATGGAGAGTTTATGCGCCGTATCAATGCCTTCCACATCAAAGGTCGGGTCAGCCTCGGCATAGCCCAGCTGCTGCGCCTCTTTCAACACATCAGCGTAATCCGCCCCCTCATTCTCCATTTTGGTCAGGATAAAATTACAGGTACCGTTAAGAATACCATACACCGATTCAATCGCATTGGCCGCACAGCCTTCGCGCAGAGCCTTCAAACATGGAATACCGCCGCCCACAGCCGCTTCAAAACCCATCGCCACACCATGTTCTGCGGCCAACGGAAACAGATCTTCACCATGTTTGGCAACCAGTGCTTTATTGGCCGTCACCACATGTTTGCCATGCGCCAGCGCCGTGGCCACAAAGCTGCGGGCAGGCTCATAACCGCCAATCAATTCAACGACCAGATCGACATCTTCCGCCCTCACAATCTCGTTGGCATCGTCAGTCAAACGCACATCAGAAAAATCCAGCCCGCGATCACGCGTCAAATCACGATCCGCCACCGCTACCAATCGCACGCTTTTACCCAGACGGCGGCGCATCAGCTCCTCCTGCTCAATCAAAATCCTTGCCACGCCGGTTCCAATCGTACCCAGCCCCAACAATCCAACTCTTATTTCAGTCATCTAAAAAACTCCAATGTTCGTTAGGCGTACAGTGTGAGACGTGAAACGTAAGACGTGAGATGCCAGAACCCCATGTTTCACCATTCGCCATTCTCAATTCCAAATTCCAAATTCCAAATTCTCAAGCCCCTGCGTGCAGGAATTTACGCATGCCGCGCAGCGCCTGCCGGGTTCTGTGTTCGTTTTCAATCAATGCAATGCGTACATATTCATCGCCGTAATCGCCAAAGCCGATGCCCGGAGAAATCGCCACCCCGCCTTCGGTGAGCATGCGTTTGGAAAACTCCAGTGAGCCCATCTGCTTGAATTCATCCGGAATCTCGGCCCAGACAAACATGGTCGCTTTTGGTTTTTCTGCCATCCAGCCCATTTTATGCATACCATCAATCAGCACATCACGGCGCGACTGATACATCAGGCGAATCTCTTCCACGCACTCCTGCGGCCCGTTCAGGGCTGCGCATGAGGCAATCTGGAGCGGCTGAAACATGCCGTAATCGAGATACGATTTCACCTTGGCCAGCGCCGCCACTATTTCCTTGTTGCCGACCATGAAGCCGATGCGCCAGCCCGGCATATTGTAGGTTTTGGACAGCGAATAGAACTCCACCGCCACATCTTTAGCGCCCGGCACCTGCAAAATCGACGGGCACTGATAATCATCAAAACAGATTTCGGCATAAGCGATATCCGAAATTACAATCAGATCGTTCTCGAGCGCAAAATCCACCAGTTTGACATAAAAATCGAGATCGACCACCTGCGCCGTCGGATTGGATGGAAAGTTCACCACCAGAATTTTCGGACGCGGCCAGGAATCTTTCACCGCTTTCTGCACATCCTCAAAATAATCGCGCCCCGGCCCCATCGGCACATGACGGATATCAGCACCGGCAATAATAAAGCCGTAAGGGTGAATCGGATAAGCCGGATTCGGCGTCAGGATCAGATCACCGGGTGAGGTGATAGCCACAGCCAGATGCGCCAGCCCCTCTTTGGAACCAATGGTGGCAATGGCTTCGGTTTCAGGATCAAGATCAACATCGAATTTGCGTTTGTAATACGCACACACCGCGCGCCTTAAACCGGGAATGCCACGCGACACCGAATAGCGGTGATTCCTGCCATCCTGAGCCGCTTCGCACAACTTATCGACAATATGCTGCGGCGTCGGCTGGTCAGGGTTACCCATACCCAGATCAATAATATCCTTGCCGGCATGGCGCAGCTCCATTTTGAGCTGGTTAACAACGGCAAAGACATAAGGGGGAAGACGTTTTATTTTTTCAAAATCGCGCATGAATCAGGCATCAGCTCCGGCAAGAATTAACCCGTTTAAGGGATGGTGAACCTACGAAGCCGCCCGTATGCGGTCAAGAAAGGGCTCAAAAACCCATCGAAACTTCGACCAAAGTTGATCTGTCTAGCGAACAGCGACCCAGATCGTATGCCTGTTGCCGGCCTGATTTTTATGGGCGCGCACGCGTTGCTCATCCACCGCGAAGCCCACCTTCATCAGGCGCTGGGTAAAGGCGTTATCCGGAAACGCTGACCAGACGGTAAGCACGCCGCCGGGCTTGAGGGCGTCCAGGGCGTTATTCAGGCCACGCAAACCATAGAGCGCATCATTATCGTCGCGGGTAAATGCATCCGGCCCGTTATCCACATCCAGCATGATCGCATCGAAGCCGTTTTGATGATCGCACATTACCTTGCTGACATCCTGTTCCAGCACTGAAACACGATCATCATCAAGCGGAAACCCGGCCACAATACCCAGATATTTCCGATTCCAGCGCACCACCGCGGGCATCAGTTCGGCAACAATAATGTGCGCAGACGCATCGCTGTGCGCCAGCGCTGCCGCCAGCGTAAATCCCATGCCCAGCCCGCCGACCAGCAGCTGTGGCGCATCCCTGTCAGCAATCTGTTTGCAGGCCAGTTCAGCCAGTACATCCTCCGAATGGTGGGTACGGCTATTCATCAGATCGCCCGCTTTATCCACCCGGATCGAGAAATCCACCCCGCGCTGATACAATCGCAAGGTGGTATCGTGTTCGGTCGCTGTATCGAGCAAACGGTAAGGAATCATGCCTGAACCATAACTGAGCCCCTCGCCTGATGCACTGCCGGCCACATCAGGCGCAGTGATTTACGGCGGCTCCAGCGCACAAAACCGAGGCGTTTGGCAGGTCTGCCCGCTACATCAGATGGAACACTGTAGTAGGCGATGTGGTTCAGATCATTTCCGCCAGAAAGGCAACGGCGCATGAACGAAAAACCTATAATGCGAGGTGATGAGATGAAAAAAGAATATGATTTCAGCAAAGGCAAGCGTGGTGCTGGAAATAATGCCAATTGCTAAATTATTGCTGCTTTTGTGTGATTTGTTGGCAAACCTGTTTCAAGGCGTAAAGTGTTGCCAACACAAGGGTGGGGACTTATGGCAACTGAAAATGGTAATAATTTTGAAGCAGCACTTTTCAAAACAGCAGACAAGCTGAGAAAGAACATTGATGCAGCAGAGTATAAGAATGTGGTGCTTGGCCTTATCTTCCTCAAATACATTTCGGATTCATTCCAAGAGTTGTTTGAGCGATTAGAGGTGGACGAATATTCCGACCCTGAAGACAGGGATGAATATATCGCTGAGAACTGTTTCTTTGTGCCTGAAGTTGCTCGCTTGAAGAGTCTGCAAGCCAAAGCCAAGCTGCCAGAGATTGGTGTCGCCATTGATGATGCCATGACTGCGATTGAAAAAGAGAATGCTGAGTTAAAACATGTGCTTCCCAAAGTGTATGCCAAGCCGAATCTGGCGATTCGCAATATCAATTCTCAGTTCGTGGCTTGGAATACCGAAGGCACATTCTTAATGGATATGAATCCTGATTTAAAAGCGGACTACACCCTTGCTAATCCACCATTCAACCATAAAGTTTATCATTTCGGAGCTTCGCTGAAAGACCTGGGCAAGAAGATGTTTGCATTTTCCAAGTTTGATAAAGGAGCTTTGGAAGTGTTGGGGAGGTTGAAGGCATGAGTAAAACATTTTATACGTTCACCGTTTCTCAACTTATTGAGGTATTAAAAGATTTTCCGCAAGATAGTCCTGTTGTTGTGAGTGGTTATGAAGGCGGTTATGAAAATATTCAACAGCCATTATTGAGTAGACTTCAACATCTGCCGCAAAACCCATATTGGGATGGAGAATTTCAGCAAGTGGAGTCTGATGTAAAAGAGAGCTTTGATGCTGTTGTGTTAAACCGAGAGGTTAGGCATGATTAAAAAGATAGGAAAAGTAAAAACGATCACTGTTCTCAATGAATTCATACGTATTATTCAGGATGATTACATCTCTTTAACAGATATGTTGAAGTCTAAGGATGGTGATTTTTTCATTTCGGATTGGCTGAGAAATAGAAATACAGTTGAGTATCTGGGTGTTTGGGGGCGCATTCACAATCCCGATTTTAATTATGGCGAATTCGCCACAATTAGAAATAAGACAGGTTTGAATAGCTATAAAATTAGTATTAAGGAGTGGGTGAATAAAACCAATGCCATTGGTCTCATGGCTAAAGCTGGGCGATATGGTGGTGTCCAATGAACCATGAAGTAAATATCATCGTTAGCAATGATATTCAGCACCGAATTTTCACCATTCGTGACTTACAGGTGATGCTGGATAGGGATTTGGAAGAGATTTATGGGGTAGAGAATAAACGCCTTAATGAGCAGGTGAAAAGGAATATCGAACGCTTCCCTGAACAGTTTCGATTCCAATTGACCCAAGAGGAGTTTGAACGTTTGAAGTCACAAATTGTGACACCAACTAACGATTCTCTAAGGTCGCAAATTGCGACCTTAGAAAC
>JALUWF010000277.1 GCA_027019785.1 Mariprofundus sp.
CATTCAACAGATAACGACGGCGTTCATCATAGGCTGATCGCATGCGCTCCACCGCATCATCCGATGCCAGTGCTGTGATGGCGGCGTGCTGAGACAGTGTTGGCGCAGCAATAAAAATATTCTGCATGACGCGCCGGCAGGCATCAATCAACGAATCCGGCACAATTACCCAGCCGATGCGCCAGCCGGTCATGGCCCAGCGTTTGGAGAAACCGTTGACGACAATGGTGTGATCACCGATCTGATCGTCGGACTGATCATCGGTCTGATCATCAAATTCCAGCGCGCAGCGCGCCTTCGCCCCGTAAGTCAGACCGTGGTAAATCTCGTCGGAAATCAGATAGCCGCCATGATCACGGCAGGCGCTGGCAACGGCTTGCATGGCCTGATCATCGATCAGGGTGCCGGTCGGATTGGACGGATTGATCACCACGGCGGCGCGACTATGGGGCTGCCAGTACTGTTCGATCAGCTCGGCGGAGAGGTGGTAACGCGTCTCCGGCCCGACCGGAATATTGATCGGCTCCGCGCCATTCAGGCGGATAAAGTTGCGCTGACACGGATAACCGGGATCGGACAACAGCACTGATTCGCCGGCATCGAGCAGGGCCGCATAAATCAGGCTGAACGCGCCGGATGTGCCGGGCGTAATCAGGATGCGCTCCGCCGCCACATCGACGCCGTATTCCTGTTTGTACCATGCACTGATCGTCTGTTGCAGTTCAGGGCTGCCGGTGGACGGGGTATAAAAATTGTCGCCATGATCCAGATGATCGCGGGCGGCTGCAATCACTGCCGGCGGGGTGGGGAAATCCGGCTCGCCGATCTCCATATGAATAATCTTGCGCCCCTCTGCCTCCAGCACTTTGGCGCGCTCCAGCAGTTGCATCACTCGAAATGGCTCGATCCGGTCAATTCTACGCATGGGCGACAGTGTAAATGAGATGCCGCTACTTGTCTCATGGCAGCCTTTGTCACTGCGCTCCGCAGCCACTTCCAATCATGCACAATTCAAGACCAGACACCGTGGACGTCTCCAAAGCCTGTTCACTCCCGCCACCCGATCCACAAGATCCACGCCTCCTGAACACATCAACCACCCACGCCGCCGCCTCGTCGGCGCTTTGGCAACGGTGATCGATGATTTCATTCTTCAATCCAGAACACTTCAATCAGTTCGCCATCCGCATCGAACAGATACCATTCGATGCCATCATCTGAATGCAGCACATCGCCAGCCGAAGCTATCTCCTGCACCGCCAGCAAGATTGCATCGGGAATGACCGGAACAGCAATATCCAATGTGTGTTTCATGTTACTCGGATATGCCGGTTGCAGTCTTTTTCAGCAATTGCACGCATGAAAGAAAACCTCCTAACTCGAATTCATTACCTCTTTTATTACCCCTGTCATAGAGGTATTACCTTAACAGAAATCCGACAAATTCAGTCTTTCTTATTGCCCAAGCGCAAGACTGCTGCGTTATCCGAACTGACAATGCTTTTCCCGGTCTGAGCTTCAATCTCTTTTCTTGCCGTACCGGCCACATGCCCGCCCTGTTTGGCTATAGTCGCATTTTCAGCAAAGGATTCCGGTTTGGCGCAATCATTTTCAACTGTACGATTTTTTCGGACAGTTCACTTCCTTCATTGAAAAGTCTTTTTTTTTTCAGATCACTCCAGTCGGCAGCATGTTCAATAAATGCCAGCGTGTCTCGATCCTCTGATGTTTTCTCGACCAGAGCCAACTGCCGCTTCATCTCTTTGGTAAACCCAGGACGCTTCGTATCCGGAACCCAAAGCCGCAGCTCCTTCATGCCTTGTGCCTTGCGTCGGGCGCGAAAGCGTTGGAAACGATTCTCTTCGTTATGATGTGCGTGTGCCATAACCACCTCTTGTTTAACGAATGGTAGTTGCCCCAGGCGTTATGCGCAACGCGGCTTATGCATCGCCACTTTAACAATCACTCATTGATTGAACGAATGATAGCTTGTGTCTCATCACTGAACTCTTTGAGTTCATCCTCGCTCAGCAAACCGTGCCTGTGCCAGGCAGCAAGCTTGAATACCGCAGTGCTACGCTTCAGATCATCAAACATTTCACCGATTCCAGCATCGCCTTCATGGATGATATCCCAAATTGCGAGGTATGCAGCATGGTTTCCTGATGGTTGCTCCGGAAAAGCAGCCTTTACCCTGCTGAGAATGTTTTCACAGGCCCGATTCAGTTTGTCATCTCGTTTTGCTCTAAGCCGCTTCCAGTCTTTTTCAGCAATTCCACGCATGAAAGAAAACCTCCTAACTCGAACTAACTACCTCTTTTATTACCCCTTTATAGAGGTATTACCTCTTTTCATCCTCAATACTTTGCCACTGCGCTCCGGGGCCGCGCCCTATGCATGCAATAAGCCCCTCATCCCGTATGCTCCTAAGCACATTGCGAATCATGTCGCGACTGATGCCGGGGCAAAGCATTTCCAGTTGGGCAATCGAAAATGGTTGTTGTTGCCCAAGTACCGCCTGACGAATGATCTCTGTTTTTTCACCACGAGGCGCAGCAGTTAAGCCAATACGCTCCTCAAACTCCTTGTATGCCGATTTCAGAATAAACAGCAGATAATTAATGTATGGCCACGGGTCATGTTTGCTTTCATGCCAGCCATCGGAACTGATCTCCAATGTTTGATAATACCGCTCTTTATGCTCTTCAATCAAACGCTCAAAGCTAACATAACGCCCGACCTCAAAACCGGCCTGATAGGCTTGCAGCAACAGCAATAATCTGGAAGTGCGCCCGTTGCCATCACGGAACGGGTGAATACACAAAAAGTCCAGATTAAACGAGGCAATGGCAACCAACGGAAGCAGGGCGCGGTTTTGCTCACATTCCTTCCATGTATTGAATAAGGTATGCATGCGCTCGGTAGTCTGAGCCGCCGGAACGGTATGGAATCGAATACGCGATCCGCCGCCGGGAAGATGTTCAATGATGTCGCCATCTTTCTGTTTATATTGACCGGCATCCCAAACCTGCCCGCGCGCCAGTTTATGCAACTGACAGACAACTTTTTCGGAAACCTCCATCGATGCATGGTTTTGATGAATCAGATTCAGCGCATCCCGATAGCCACGCACTTCTTCTTCATCCCGGTCTTTCAACAGAGCGCGCCCAAGGATAACAGCATTCACCCGTTTGGGGTCAACCTGAATCCCCTCAATGCGATTCGATGACACTGCGCTTTCGATCAAGGCATGTTCGCGCAGAGCCTTCAACCGCTGCGGCGATTGCGACATATACATCTGCTGCCGCCCCTTCGCTTCGGCCAGATCATTCAAATACCATGCCGTGGACTCGGGAAGCCCCTTCTTTTCAGCGATCAGTTTTTGGATGGTATTCATCATTTACTCCATCGGACAAAGATTAATCATTTCAGACTCACAGGAGCAACTAACCCCAATCCGAGAAGCCAGACCTGACACCGCCACTTTTTTACTCTTGTTCATCGTGGAATGCATTCATGGCTTCATGAAGTACCGCGATAATATCTATTTGATCTGACTTGATATAATAAATGATTCTGTATGATCCAGAGAATACTTCTCTTACTCGTTCTGAATTGTATTCGGTAACTTTGCGACCTGATTGAGGGAATGTGCTAATTTGTTTCGATCTTTTCGTGATTCGATCAACTGTACGCAAAGCATAAACTTTAGAATCCCGTGCAATATAGGTATATATATCATCCAAATGCGTCTCAGCAGTATCAGTCCAATGGACCTTCATTCAGATAAACCATATTTAGTCCTTATTACTGACACATCTTTTGTTCGACCAGACTTGCTATCTTCAATGCCCTTTTCTATAGCTTCACGCACATATATTTCATACATCAGATCATCCCAAGTGGCGGTGCTCGGCAATTGATCTATCAATTTATGCGCGTCTTCTTTTATTACTACTGTAGACATCTTCTCCTCCAGATGAGCCTGTGGTATATATCAGAGTGTATTTTCCCCGTTTGGGCGACACACTAACTGTTACAGAAAGGTTGCTGACTGTCTATTTCCAGCCTTTTCCGAACAGCGCCTGTCTGGAATTTTATAACTACGTTTTGAGTTCATTGTGCCAACTCCAAATGTGTATAAGTCAAGCCAGGCACGCGATTTCAATCCGCGAAGCAAGATCAGGCACCGCTTACAAAGGGTGATGGATTCAGATAACACAGGGTAAACCTACTTCGGCCTTGGTTTTCACAAACATGCTATCTCGATCAAATAACCAGCCCACAACAGGTAAATAATAAAAATATCACCTTGGATAGACACTAACTTTTTTTGCCTTTCGGCCATCAAATCCATGTCTAAACTATCTTGTCCATTTTCCAATCCAGCAGGCATGATAACACCGTATATTTCATCCAAACTTTGGAATGCGCCCTCCAACTTTTCGAAGGCAGTTTCTTTTCGGTATTTTGGCGAGGCATGCCGATATTGTTGAGCTAGTATTTTGGCGGAATCTAATGTTTGTTTCAGATTTTCACTTATGTTTTCTTGTAGGCCAGAAAAATACTCTTGAACAACACTATTTTCCGAAGCATCAAGCTCTGGAATTTCACCAATTTGCACCAGATGTGAAAGCTGTATTTGCATAGTAGCAAAGCTCTGAACGAGCGATTTTGCATCGGATAGTTGGGGAAGCTTCCACTCATCAATCCCAGCATCAGCCAAAACATCAGCATCTAAGGGTCTAGGAACCAAACTTAACTTACTTAATTTCCTGCTAACATTGAGATCAGATATTAGCTGGAAAACAGGGATAACCCAGCCATGGCGATCAATCATTTTCCCTCTGCATAACGGCACAATGACCAAGTTCTCCCATTGGAACTGTAGAGCATAATATCCGAGAGAATGCAATTTGATTTCTCCCAGTGATTTTGATAGTTGTTCAAAAAATAATTCAATTTTAGAATATACATCTATTGGGCATTCCCCATTAAGGGTTATCCATAACGCGGGCGCACCTTCAAATACATGTATATTGGGCAAGCATTGAAATTCATAATCTACTGTAGATACTAACTTTACAGCATGCTCAATACGCTCTCTTAAAATATGAATTTCCTTGCCGAGTTGCCTTGATGTGGTTTTGCCTGGCAAATCCCATTTCTGTGCCGGCTTATTGATGAAGAAATACCAAAGGCACCAAATATCTTTGAGAACCTTCGCTTCCTTTTTCTCCAAATTATTAAGCTCTCTCAAATCGGACAAGCTGGAAAAATACTGCTGATAAAGTTTCTGAAACGCTGATAAAGATTTCAATGCCTCAGCCAAGTTATGACTAGATAAAAAAGGCTTATCAAGATTAATGCCCGATTCCTGAATTTTTTGTCTAACGTTGTATTGTTCCTCAATTGTTTTTGCCTTGCCTAAAACACCGTAAGCAACCATAAAGTCAGGGGCCTGATTGAGAAAATTGGACACCCCATTAAAGAACTCACATTTTTTGTTTAAATACCGATTATAACGCTTTAGAGAGGCAGCATAAGTAACTTTCTGTTTGTTTCCCTGTGATGTTTGCTTATTTTTTCCTGTTGCATGACTACCCTCTTCTATGAATCCCCATGGGTCTAATGCCTCCGTAGGGAAAGTAGGGGTTCGGGCAGTCTGCCGAGAGGATTTTTTCCATAGTGATGTCTCCGACAGTGAGGTGAGTTGTTTCACTACTTTCTTACTTCGAAAATGTTTTGATAAACTGTGGTGCAGTTCATCCATGCACTGAACCATGCTCTTTCGAGTATCCAGCATTTGGTTACAGTAATCTTGCCATGTTGAGGGTCTGAATATATGTCCGCCGAGAATACGCCACGTTTTGTTGACTTGTGTAACCCAGTCAGGAAGCAGATAGGCAGATGATATGGCCGTTTTAGTTGTGTCGTCATAATCCATATAATCGAAAACCTTATGGCCATATCCTTGACACCCAAAGCCCTCAAAATCTGGCTGTAATTGGGCCAACAACTCTACATGGGCGATAGCCAAGCTATGCAGGTAGTTCCCTTCATCCGCCTTCCCTTTTGCATGATTTCCTTCTTCCAAAGGTGCGATGAAGTGAGCTCGAATGACCTTATCATTCACTTCAATATATGGTGTTAAAGTTTCGTTTTGATAACGCCGTAATAGCTGGGGACGAATACGGCTATACCATTCGGTAAAATCCGAACAATCCGAGAAAGCATGCCATAACCCAAAAACCACCGTAGCTAGGGTTTGCAGTGGTAAAGTTTCAATTGCTCGGTCAATCGTGTCCCAATCAAGACTTTTGTATAGATCAGTTTCCAGATTCCCAAAGCCTATCCAATAAGCAATTTCGCCTAATCCCTTCCAATCCAGATCATGTTCACAAGGCGCTAAAGGGAAGAGCGATTGAGACAACCAGTGATTAAGGACAGAGAAAGCTTCGGTTTTTGGCAATTGTTGACTGCGCCATTGATGTGCACGCATTTTCCCTTCAGCAGGAAGTATTCTGAGAATATCATTTTGCGTCGATTCACCGTCCAGCATTCCCAGCAAGTCAAAATCCAACATCATCAACCAGCCATCACCAACTTCTTCTTCCACCTCTTGAATCAAGACATGGTGTGCTTTGGTGTACTCATAAACGCCTTTCCACAATAAAGCCCGCACAATGCAACCAGCAGATGCCCAATTAGGTAAGCGAGTAGATTCCAAATAGGTTATCAATGCTTCATCAGCCTCTGGTTGAGTCACAAAGTTGTATAATAGAAAAACATCCAAGTCAGCATCTGGCAACAAAGGGAGACACCTAAGAGCTAAGTCCGCCCAAGGGTTAATGACAGAATCAATAAACAACTCACAAAGAATTGTGGAACGAATAGGGTGCATACCTGACAAGCAAGATTTGTCATCACTCCGTCGGATTAGGTATTCGCCTTCCAATCGTTCGATTGCGCGTTTAAGGGAAATTCGCGGACATGTTTCTTTCAGCTTGAATAGGTCAATGCGCGCCCCACATTTTCCAGCTACAGCAACATATTCCAAAAGTTTGAGGTCGAGGGTTCGCTTTGCATCATCTGCAATGTGACTATATTGTTCATCCAGACAGGCGCGAAGATTTTCAGTGTGGGTCAATAAATAGACAAACTCCAGAAGCGGGCCTTCTTCTGTAAAATGCGCCCAAGCCTGGCCGAAATCGGGAAAATGGTTTTCAAACCTATCGAATAATAGTTGTGCTTCTCTTCGATTAAAACTCAATTCAAAGTCAGTGAATTGGAGGTCTGCATTGCTCAACGAGACAAGTCGCCAATCTTCTTCTCGGATTGTTACCAGAACGCGGATATTTGCTAATTTAGCGGTTTGTTTCAGAAATTCAGGCAATCCTGTATCAGCATGGCTAACGTCCACATAAAACGTGAGCGGTACGGGTAAACCACTTCCATACCCTCGTAATGCAGCGGCGATTTCCAAAGCACGTATTGGTGTACTAAGGTCACGAATTTCATAGCAAGTTGTGCTGGGGCAACAATCATGCAGATAGCGGTAAGCCAGCGTGGATTTCCCCTGACCAGATGCTCCGTGAACAATCACCACATTTGTATCTTTGAAACCAGTAGCGATAGATCCTAAATGCTCTGGTCGCACAACATCCGATCCAGAATTAATATGTTCCCATCGTGCAGCAACGCCTTGAAAAAATTCTTTGTGCAATCTTTCATTTTGTTTGGTTTCTATGGGCTCAAGGGGTAAAATAGATGTACCCCATTCCCTATGATGAGCCTCGCGTCCAGCTAGATAACTTCCAATATTTTGCGCATGTTCAAGCAAGCTTTGGTGAGTGAATTTCTCAGCAAGTTCCGCGCCTCGGTAGAGGCTTTGCATTAGAATGTCGAATGCTGCTTGCGGATCACCAATTAACATGGGGAGACTTGCGAGGAAATCACCAATGCAACTCAACTCCTCAGATTCATCCAAGATCTGAATTTCCAAGCATTGCAAGGCTGGAAGAACATGGTGAAATTTCAGATTGATAGATTCAGCATTGTTTTCCAAGGCTTTATTAAGCTCAGACCCAATGGGACCAAAACTAGCAAGGACAATGCGAACATCTGGGTGTGCTTTAACTATTTCCGTAGACCGTTGTAGAAACCCTTCAAGGTCTGAAAATGTCAATGCTTTCGCATGGTCTTTAACTTGGATGACTTCTATAAGCTGTCCATCAAGACTGTAAACAGCTAAGTCCTCAGCCTTTTCAGGATAAAACACCTCATCTTCAGCTTTAGCAACACGCCGAAGAGTATACAAGAATTGTT
>JALUWF010000278.1 GCA_027019785.1 Mariprofundus sp.
CCAGGCTCATAGGTATAAGTGCCGGATCGTTGCGGCGGTTTACGCAGTTGCTGTTCACGGATGATTCGGGTGAGCGTGCTGTAAGGCAGATCAACATCATGGTTCTCTTTGATCACTTCAGCGATGCGCACGGCATTGCCACGGCAGTCGGTGAATGCATCACGAATCCATATCAGCAACTGAGGATCATGCTCATGGACCGGTTTAGGCTCGGGATGGCGAATGAGGTTACGCACCGCACCCCGTGACACGTCCATCTTTCGGCAGATTGAGCGTATTGAGATGCCCTGTTTGGCCAGTAGCAGAATGGCTTTGCGTTTTTCATCCGGAATCATGGCGTTATCTCCTTACACATTGCATCGACAAGCGTTTTGATGGTGGTAAATGCCTGACGCAATGGCTGTTGATCCGATGCGTTATGGGGTGAGGAGAAGAGCATGGCGATGGCTGATTGCTGGCGTTTCAGGATGGCTTTGATGATGTTCATATCCTTCATCCATACGCCTTCAGGGCCTGCAGCCAGGGCAATGGCCTGTTTGTCCTGCTCTTTGTTGTGCAATGCCGACAAGAACAGGGCTGGATCCTTCACCATCTCCTCTCTGACGTTGTGACTGGCTTTATGATAATGCTTGTCCCACAGGCTCAGTTCACGGGTTGAGAGCGGGTGCTGCTCAAGAAACCTGACCATCGTCTCGGCATGTGCACTGTTGGCGCGCGCCAACGGTGCAATAACCCGAGCCGCAGACCAGGTGGATAGATGACCGTTACAGATCGTCGTTAACACGCTATCGCTAACGCTTTTGATCAAGGCCAGTCTGCGATTCACCCAACTGACATCACGGCCAATGTGTTTTGCGATAGCGCGCTGTGATTGGTCAAACTGCTGCATCAGCATGCGTATGGTTCTGGCTTCTTCAATTGCTGCCCATGGATGCGCCTGTGCTCCAGCCAGAACACGCAGCAGTCCGCTGGCCTCATCACAGTCCCACAGCGTGACGCGAACAGTATCAGAGGCTAAACGACGCAAGGCGGCAAGACGCAGATATCCGTCCATAAGGATGTAACGGTTATCCTCTCCGGCAATGGCGGCCACCGGCGAAAGCTGACCACTTTGATCAATCGAATGCATCATCGCCCTCACCATCTGTGGCGATTGCAAGCGAGTGGATGCAAATCGTAGTTCCAGACAGTGGAGGTCGGTCTCAATGATGTGGTCTGATGCCTTGTTCATGCGCCAAGTTTGGAAGCTGCGCGTTAAATAGCGATAAAGTCCTATCTTTACAAGATCATGACGTTTCAGGGGGCAAGCGCGCAACCTGTTGAAACTACGGAGATATTAACCATCCACGCATCCATCTTTGCAAGACCGGACGTGT
>JALUWF010000279.1 GCA_027019785.1 Mariprofundus sp.
TCGGCGATGTATGGACTCCACCACCTCACTTGAATAAGGTGGGAGTTTGCAAACCAAAGGAGTCCATACACAATGAATAATACTGTTATTTCTCTCGATTTGGCAAAACATGTCATTCAAGTCGCCAAATTTTCTCAAGACGCGGTGATGCAATTTAATAAGCCCATGTCGCCCGATAAAGTCATTCAGCTCCTCGCTAATACTGCTCCCTGTATCGTGGCGATGGAGGGATGTGGAAGCTTTCATTATTGGGGGCGAGTCGCAGAACGTTTTGGGCATACTGTCAGAGCCATGCCACCTATTAAGGTGAAACCCTTCGTCGGTAGCCAGAAAACGGATGCTAATGACGCCGTGGGTATTTACGTTGCCAGTAGACAACCTAACATGACGTTTTGTCCCATTAAGTCGGTAGAGCAACAAAGCATTCAATCGATTCAGACATCCAGGCGTATTTTAGAGCGAACGGTAAAGTCACTAGGTAACCACATTCGTGCCCTGTTGTATGAATATGGCTTTGTGTTTGGGAAAGGAAAAAAAGCCTTAAATGAAGCCGTAGGTTTGTATTTAGCACCAGACAATGAAGCACTGAGTCCAGCCATTAAAGCGGTATTGGCTACGTTATGGGAGCAATATCAATCAACGGATGAGCACTTCGATATATTAACCAAACAGTTAAACGCGCATGTGAAAGCCTCCGAGCCTTGTCAACGACTAATGAAGTTAGAGGGTGTCGCTGAGATTAGTGCGGCCGGTTTGTATGCGAGTTTAGGCGATGGCTCTGGATTTAAAAGTGGCCGACATGCATCGGTTTATGTCGGCGTTACACCGAAACAACACAGTAGCGGTGGTAAAGTGGTGATGTTGGGGATTGATAAAAATGGCGGAGACAAATCACTCAGAGCGACCCTATACACCGGAGCATTGTCAGTGGTCACCCGGTTACCTGATGAGCCCAAAACGGAAAAACAACGCTGGTTGATAGCGCTTGTCAAACGCGTAGGCATTAAACGGGCTTGTATCGCATTAGTCAACAAAACGGTAAGAACCGCTTGGGCGCTTCTGCGTTACAGCCAACCTTACCAGCCAACACCATTAACGGCATAACTTGCCAACATCGACAATGATATCAAACCATTTTACACAACGAGTTCAGCAACAATGCACTGAGTAAACGGTAAGACCAACCTCCTGAACCCTATGCATGGATGAAGCGATAATACGCTATTACGGCGATGAGGGCAGGAGGTGCGAAAACATCAAAGGTTCGAAGGTAGCTCCTTCATTTAGAAACCGAATATACGCTCGCATTTTACTTTTTTACACAACATCTGTTGCTAAACAGGTGGAGTCCATATACATCCATGCCTCAGACG
>JALUWF010000280.1 GCA_027019785.1 Mariprofundus sp.
CGTCGGGTTGGTAGTCTCAAAACCTTTGAACATTTGAGACAAAAGGTAATCATTAGTGGGGGATAAAAAACCGGCCGCTTTATGGTGGTGCGCAATGGTGCACAGAATACCCTTAATGGTGGAGTTTGCCAAACCAGAATCGTGGAGGTGCTGAACAAAGCAGCGAATGAGATAAGGGGATGAAGGCAGTGGTACCGTTTTTGGTTGAAATTTGGAGAGGAAGGTGAGATAAGCGGACCACTGCCTTGTCATACGTACTTGCGTCTTAGATCGAGCTGCTCGAATGGATGTCAGCGCTCGTTGCCCCAAGGAAGCCAATGTGGTGGGATGGGGGTTGCTGTCGGGTCGAGAGCTGGTCGTATGCGTCGAGCCTTGGCTTCCTGTAAACGTGATATGGCGTCGGCGAGGATGTTGGTTGTCCCCGGGATGTGTCGAGCCTTGAAGGTGATATTATATTGTAGGGTGATAAGGACGAGCTGACGGATGAGGCGCATGAGGGAAGGGTCTCTGGACGATTGCTTGTTGATAACCTCCATCG
This sequence comes from Mariprofundus sp., assembly GCA_027019785.1. GTDB lineage: Bacteria > Pseudomonadota > Zetaproteobacteria > Mariprofundales > Mariprofundaceae > Mariprofundus. Next base: position 539 of record JALUWF010000280.1, read on the forward strand.
CCGCAGAGTTGTCAGTCAGGAAGATGATGCGTCGATTGGCCAGCCTGGGTGCCCATGTGCGGATTGCCAGGACGATGGGTAGGAGCTCCTTGGATGATATATGGACAGGTGTCCATGAAGAAGGGAAGGAGCCCTGGATCCAGGAATTTTGAAGGACCGCGCCAAATGCGAATCCACTGGCGTCGGACGCGAGGTGGAGGACGTCAGAGGATGTCCAGAGGATGGGTAGGAAGGACATGGTGCCGTTGAAATGTTGAAGGAAGAGGTCCCAGATGGCGAGGTCGTGACGAGCCTCGGCAGATAGGCGTATATGGTGGAGAGGTTTGGTGACGCCGATGGTGAGGTTGATGAGGCGACGTAGGAAGGTCCTGCCTGGAGCGATGACCTTGCAGGCGAAGTTGAGGGTGCCGATGAGGGACTGGAGGTCGCGGAGGGTGATGGATCGTCGGGGGAGGACGTCTGCAATGAGCTGCCGGAGGGAGAGGAGCTTGTCGTCGGGGAGGCTGAGGGTCTGCTTGATGGTGTCGACTCGTATGCCATGGAGAGATAAAGAGGTGGAGGGAGAGACAGTCTTTGCAGAGTTAATAGGGAGAGACAGGGCAGAGCAAAGTTTGAGAAAAGTGCTAAGAGCGGAGGAGCAAATAAGCGAATCGGGAGGCCCGAAGAAAATGAAATCGTCTAGGATATGACTCATAGCGGGAATGTGAAGTTTCGTGGTGCAAATCCACTGGAGAGAAGAGGAGAAAGCTTCGAAAGTTTGGCAGGAGATGCTGCAACCCATAGGGAGACAGCGATCGAAATAGAAAGAACCCTCAAAGGTGAAACCTAGG
>JALUWF010000281.1 GCA_027019785.1 Mariprofundus sp.
TCTTCGCCTCCAGTTGCTCCCCACCCCACCTCACGATGACGCAGTTTCTTTCGGCTACGGGGTCTATAGCATACCCCGACATGGACTTGCACCATGCTGATTGTAGTACGCTACGAGCGTACGAAGTACGACTTCAGTCGCGCTTCTTCTTCTATTCGATACAAACAAGCACGGCTAAAGCCGCACCTCCAGTCGAGAGGGATGCAATCAGTCATGGCGTATCCAGTGCAAGATGAATTCGCTTAAACCCTCAATATCATCCAGACCAAACTGCGGCAAACCTGCCTGCACGCATGGCAGATCCGTCACCACCGCCAGTAATGCACCAGGCTGACAACGCAACTGCGTAGATCGTTCAGCCCGCAACACTTCAATCTTGTCGCCCGGCAAGGAGGCATAACCTTCCACCAGCAGCAGATCAAAATCGCTAAAATATCGCTCGGCCAACAATCGAGGGTTCAAATCTTCCTCGACATCCTGAACCATCAGCATCCGCTCCGGCCCAACCAACAGCGATGCTTCCGCGCCAGCCTGTTTATGCCGCCAGCTATCCTTGCCCGGCGTATCCATCTCCGGCTGATGATGGCTGTGCTTGATCGTAGCGATACGCAATCCCTCTGCTGACAAACGGGCGACCAGCTTTTCCAGCAACGTCGTTTTGCCCGAATTGGAACGGCCAACGATAGAGAGAATCGAAACAGTCATGGATGCTGAGATACCCAGGAATCACCATCCGGTGTCACTTCCTTTTTCCAGATCGGCACACGCTGTTTCAATGTATCAATCAACCATTCACATGCATCAAAAGCAGGCCCCCGATGCTCCGCTCCCACCACAATCAACACGATCTGATCACCGGCATGCACGGTGGTGACACGATGAATAATCCGTGCCTCGATAATATCGAACCGTTCCAAAGCCTCGGTTCGCAACGCCTGCATCGCGACCTCCGCCATGCCTGCATATTGCTCAAATGCGATAGAAAATACATCGCGCCCTTCAGAAAAATCACGCGCGCAACCGAGAAACGTGGCAATGCCGCCAATGCGTCGGGAAGTCGCACGCAACGCATCCACTTCGGCTTCAATCGAGAAGTCGGCTTCCTGAATGCGCACTGCTTTCACAGAAACATACTCCTCAACAACAGTTCATTCCCGCGCTGGCGGGAATCCATCAACGCTAACGCATGAACATAGATCCCCGCCTGCGCGGGAATGACAAAATTGATACATTGTAAAACCTTAAAAACCATGTTTTAACCACCCGCAAATGGTGGCATCAAGGCCACTTCATCGCCATCGTATACGACCTTGCTCATGTCATTCGCTTGTTCCTGGTTCACGGCCACCAGCAAAGGTTTGAAATCACAACAACCAACGAGTCCTATCACATCTGCAACACTCATCTGCTCACCTGTATGCAGAACACATTCACGTTTTCCCAGCTTCGCTGCAATCGAACCAAAAAAGAGAACTTTAATCATCTTGTCCTTTCTCTTGTCTGGATTTCTGACCCACCCTTCAATCTCACTGCACTACACCCTTAACCACATGGCGATAAACCCAATCTGGCACGGTTTCTTGTTTATATTCGATCTGATCCCCTTCTGTGATTTCACATACCCATACAGATGCCGCCCCTGAATTATCAAAGATGTATGCCCTGTTACTCGCTTTGATTGCTTGATGTAGTTGATTCAATGACCTGTGGTAGCGGCTTACAACCTTATCTTGAGGTACATCATGCCCGCCGGCAATGACCCTTTGCCTGATTCGGGTCATATTGATGCTCACATCATCCAACAACCCCGCCTTTTCCAATAAGGTCGATTGATTAAAAAATGTTTGAACTTCCTTTTCCGTTGTATCAACCCCATAGACTTGCAAGTCCAGAAAATCAAACTGAGCAATCTCTTTTTCAATTTCATCAGGATTGATATATACACCGATCAAATCATTGGGAATAACTGATTTTAGCGTACTTTTCCCACTGCCATTAGGCCCTGCAAACATCCTCATGCGCGGTTTTCTTATATTGTATTCAGCCATTTTTATGGACTTTAACCATCGGTTTAGCGTTTTTAATAAACGTTTGCGTTCCATCAGGAGCTGTAGAAACAATCTGACCATCCACAATTTCCATCACAGCGTTGCCTCGGCTCAATGCATCGCAATATGCTTTTTTTGTCGCGACTTCGGCGAGTTCAGGTATTTTTTTCTCTAAGAAATCAATTTCTTTTTCTGTTCTCATAACATGAACTCCTTACGTTTTTTTCCTCATTGTTCTCATCATTGCTGACTAAGCTAGGAATAACACTCCCCCACCCTATCTGCAATCGAACCAAAAAAGAGCACTTTAATCATGGCTTCCCGACTCTTTTTCGGCCTGTAAATAACCTCATATTCCTGCTGGATAATATCACGAAACCTTGGGCTGGCAGAAGCATAATCCACAATATCTACCTTGTATGATTTCGGTGACAGTTTACTAAATACACCAAATTTCACAAGCCCCCCCCCTGGATTCCAGCTCGGCGACTGGAATGACGCGACCTCGTCATGCCGGACTTGATCCAGCATCCACCAACTCACCCGCAATCAAGCCCACTGGATTCTGGCACGGCAGTCAGAATGACGATCATCTTTTTCCGTGTGGTCCGTGTATTCCGTGGTTGCCGCCTTTTATCCTAAAGACGATAAGGTAAAGACCCCAGAGATTCCATCTCACATCTCAATTTTCATTTCATCCTTCATACTTCTCAGCCCTGCTTCTCCCCCGTCTCACATCCAACGTCCGTCATCTCACTGCTTTTTACAAACTGCGGCAGCTTGCTCAGATTTTTCCACGCCAGCGCCGACAGGCCGCCGACACCGTTATTTTTGAGAGCCCGATAGTCTTCCCTGGACTTGCGTATCATATTGCCCAGCGAACGATTGCTGGCGCCGGCCAGGCGCATTTTAACCAGCACGGAGAGGATATCGGCCACGCCTGAAGTAAATTTTGGTTATCTTTGCTATTCATTCTGCTAAACTTGCCGCATGAGCAGTGTAACATTTGACACCCTACAGTTTGCAAAGCGCCTTGAATCGGGCGGCTTTAACGCTAAACAGGCAGAAACTTTGGCAGAAGCCCAAAAAGATGCCATGAGCGAAGCTCTTGATACTCAGCTTGCCACAAAGGGTGACATTATTCGTCTTGATGGACGGATCAATCTCATTCAATGGATGGTTGGATTCAACCTTGCATTCAGCATGGCCATGCTATGGAAGATATTCAGCTAGCATCGCCTTCACCCGTCTGCCATCTCACATCCAACGTCCGTCATCTCACTGCTGCTTCGCAAACTGCGGCAGCTTGCTCAGGTTCTTCCACGCCAACGCCCACAGGCCGCCGACACCGTTATTTTTAAGTGCCCGGCAATCTTCTGTGCTCTTACGAAGATATTGCCCAGCGAACGATTGCTGGCACCACCCAGGCGCACTACAGCATGGAATTCAAAGCTGGTTGGTAATCGTTTTGCTGATCCGTTGCCCCGACTCCCCTATGAGGGTATAAACATGTCCTTTACATGCGAGTAGCCTATAGGCTACTATGAGCCCATGAGATATGAGATCATCAGCACCGGCACTTTTGATAAGTGGCTTCTATAGCTGCGTGATAGACAAGCAGTGCTGGCTATTGCAAACCGAATGACCCGTGCTGCCGCTGGCAACCTTGGAGATGTGAAGCAAAAAAGTTGGCGAAAGAACGTTAGGAGACTGCCATGAAAACTAAACCATTTAACCCTGCTGAGTTTCTGCAAAGCGATGAAGAAATCACCCAATACTTGAGCGAAGCTTATGACGATGAGAATCCCGAAGTTTTTGTGATTGCACTGGGTAATGTAGCCAAGGTTCGCGGTGTAAGCGAAGTCGCCAAGGCCTCTGGACTTAACCGTGAAAGCTTGTACAAAATATTCTCCGGTAAGGCAAAACCACAATGGGGCACTATCCACGCCTTGATGCATGCGCTCGGCTTTAATCTCCGAAATATTGCCTGAACTGGATAATGTGGAAGCCATCGAGGCAGGTTGCGGCAGCTATTTACTCACATCCAACGTCCGTCATCCCACTGCTTGCTGTCAGGCAGCAAGTCGATGAACTTCCTGGACTATTTTCTGCCCTGTTGTCACCCTGGTTGCTTCAATCTCATATTGAGTTTGAAGATTCATCCAAAACTCTGGAGTAGTATCAAAAGCAATACTCAATCGGCATGCAGTATCAGCAGTCACCCCTCTTGTACCTTTAACAATACCAGTGATTCTATTAGCTGGCACTTTCAACGCCTTGGCAAGTGCGTTTGCAGACAGGTTCAGGGGCTGCATGAAATCGTGACTCAAAATATCGCCCGGAGAGACAGGCTCAAGCCTTTCTCCTGTAGCTACGTCAGAAAAGTCCATATCAGAAATATCTTCTATACGAATACCCATTGTCATATCTCCTTAATGATAGTCTGCTATCTCTACTGCAAAGGCATCGCCATTGCGCCATTCAAAGCAAACTCTCGAATCATTATCGTCAATAATAGTACGCTTTACGTAAAGCATCCAGATTTTTACTAATTTATTTCGGCTATTAACGCCTGTCCTTTAACATTTAACCGTCAATATGATATTTGAACCCTTTCGTCTTTATTAACTCAACAACTCATGCCTGACCCTGCCACAGGCGCATGTTCACCAGCACATGAGGGATATCAATATTTGCAAGCGCCAGAAAGCGCTGCATGCAATCGTAATCAGCAGCAAGGTGAAAGGAAGTATCAAATCCGACTGCTGTTCATAAACAGACCAACCTGTCTTAGGGATTAGGCTTCATCAAGCCGTGGTCGGCCACGGCGACAATAGCCAACCTTTCGATTTAAGGCAGATTCTATTTGTTCGCGAAAATGCTCGTTACCCAGTGGTGTCCCCGTTTGTAAAGATTCTCTCAACCCGGTCAATTTATCTAAATCCACCCCTTCATCAAATAACCCGCGATAAACAGCCTGTCGTTCTGCATCGGTATGGCCTAAAACCATATACTCATCCTGCGCAGTCAGGATAGCATTGCTTACCCCCATCGCATTGGCAGCAAAGCTGGACCAGCGGTATTTGGATGGATCCGCTACAATGCCTGCTCTGACAGGATTTAGCTCCACATAACGCATACATGCCAAAAAATATTCCTGTGATTCAATCACATTGCACTTGTAGCGCCCCTCCCACAGGCTACCATGCCGCTGATAGGCTGCATTGATGTAGCGCACATAATGTCGCCCCAATCCCTGAAACAACCGACCCACAGAATCGAAACGCTCTGGTGTCAGCAGTAAATGCACATGATTGGTCATCAATACATAGGCATGAATCTCGCAACCGAAGCTATCAGCAGCTTGTTTAAGGCAGGATAAATATTCCAAATAATCAAGATCATCAAAGAACACCGCAGCGCGGTTATGCCCGCGCTGAACAGCATGTACAGGCGCTCCCGGCACAAAAAAACGTGGTTTTCTAGGCATAGTGTATGCTTACTTGAGCGGGTGGCGCGTGCGCAGGTTTTTGAAACGACTGAATCCTTTATCAGTAGTAACCCATGTGCAATCCCATTCTATTGCCAGCGCCGCATGGTAAGCATCGGGGATATCATTACCTTGTGCGGAAATGGTCTGCACGCACTGCAAAAACAGATCCCAATGATTGCGGCCGGGAGCCAAACAAACAGCATGTTCGCCCATGCGGATTTGCTGTGCAAAGGCAATAGCCGCCTCCGTAGAGCTTGGATTTTCAAAAATCATAGGGTGTGTCACCACGCGCATAAAACCACTCAATACGAGCTCTGAATATCCATAAGCAATATTGGAATTAATCACAGACTCCAACCAGTCGCGATATGCGTGGTGATCTTTCACATCTTCCCTATGCGCATAAACAAGCACATTTACATCCATCAACATCATGGCAAGTCATCCATAATTTCCAGCAAAGTACGACTGTCATCCAGATTTACTCCATGCTTAACGCCAACGCCAGATGCAGTAACCAGTCGTATCATTTCATGGCTCACCAACGGTTTTGAAAATGATTCACGCAATGCATTCTCAATAACACATGCCAAAGACACCCTGTTTTCTATCGCCCTATGTTTGGCAGCATCAATCAATTGATCATCAAGATTCAACGTAGTTCGCATAGTCGCCTCCTTCATTCTTTATGTGAGGAGGTTAATCTATCGCCAAATCACCTTATTTGTCAATAGATGTCTATATTTTAAGGGATCTGACCCCTATTACTGACCAAGCAGCGCTTGAATATGACGAAGGCTTAAACCGTTCTCCAGCAGGTGCGTAGCAAAGCTGTGGCGCAGGGAGTGAATGGAAATCTTTTTTTATACCACACTCTTTCACCAGCACTTTCATGGCATTCTGGACACCCTTATGGCTCATCTGTTTGGTGGTCTGGCGGATATGATCGGCTGAGCCTGCTGGACTGGGAAACAGCAGACTTGGATGGCGATGCTTGCTCCACAAATGGCGCAGAGCCTGATACGTCACATCAGGGAGTGGAACAAAGCGATCCTTGTGCCCCTTGCCTCGCCGGATATGAACACGATGGCGCTCGCCATCAATATCACAGACCTGTAACGACAGCGTTTCGCTCAAGCGCAACCCCATGGAATAGGTGGCCAGAATAAAGACCTTGTAGCGTAATTGTCGTGCGGCATTAATGAGCTGCGCAACCTCTGAAACGGACAACACATCCGGCAAAGATCTGACTTTGGGAATCCTGATGATATTCAGCCAATGCCAATCCTGCTTCAGAATGTGTTTCCAGAAAAACTGCACTCCGCAACGATCTGTACGCACGGTCGACCATGAATACTTGTCCACCAACTCGGCAAAATGGATTTCTATCTGATCCACACTAAGCTGATCCGGAACGCAGTCGAATCGCTTGACCAGACGCCGCGTATCCCTCTGGAATACACATCAATGGTCCCTGTCTCGTAACCATGCAACTTCAATGCGCGAAGGTGCTTCTGGTAAAGGTTGTCAAAACGCTTTTGTTCACTTGCTATCATAGCTAATCTCCTGTGCTGGTTGATTGCCCATGGGGCAATCAGAAGATTAACCGAAAATGACAGTGACTGGGTTATCCCGCCGCGTAGCGGCTTCGTTCAACGAGTCCTGCCCCCCCCACGCACTCTTATCTTTCAAACATTTAACTTGGTCCGACCCCGAACGATCTTGAGCGCAACAACAGTTGGTGAAATATTCATGGAACACTGATTTTTTACTGCTCCCACTGTATTGCAGGAAAAGGATATACTGTCCCCGTTTTCCCGCTTGACTCATTAATTTGTTTTTACATTAATTTGTTTTACAGTGCCAGGAAAAGCCTTAACCCTTCATTCAAAATCATTCGTTTTTGGGCGGGTAATTTCCTCTGTTTTTCAGATAAGAACGATTTATCCAATGTCAGTAACTGCGATACGTTAACAACCGATTCTCTGGATAAACCAGATTCTTTTGTTGAGATTAAAAAGTTGCCAGGTGCACCAGCCAGACGAGCATTGGAAGTAATCATTGCGACGACAACAGTGCCAATTTTGCTTTGATTGAAGTCATCAGATGATACAATAACAACCGGTCGCCGGTAACCCGGCTCCGAACCTCTTGGTTCATCCAGCGTAGCCCACCAGATTTCCCCTCTGGTCACTACCACTCTTCCTTTGTAACAGATCGTGACTGCATACGATATAGCTCTTTATCGATTGTTGAAGGTTCATGCGCATATACCTCATTCAGCATTTGTGTGACATTCTGATTCCTATGCGTATTGATGTACTCCGATACCGCTTCGGCATAAAGCTCGCTTCTGGATTTTTTCAATCGTTTTGCAAATACTTCTGCTGCCTGAAATAAGGGGTCTGGAATAGATATTGCTGTTTTCATCGCGCGAACAAGTATAACTTTTGTTATACTATCGTCAAGAATAAAGGGACTTTGTCAATTGAAATATGGAAGCCTGGCATTCCAACTTGAATGTGGATTTATCTTCACCATGATGCGCGCATACGTTTCTCAGCAAGCAAACTGGCTTAAACCATGCGTTCAATTGCATCGATCACCAGCAAGCGAAGTTCCCGATCAAATGTGTATAGGGTGAGTATGTCATCGAATGATGTGCCACTGCGAAATTGATGCTCAGTAGAGCCGGAATACTGAA
>JALUWF010000282.1 GCA_027019785.1 Mariprofundus sp.
TGTTCTGCCTCAGACGGAAATGGAAAAACGGCAACCGTGTTATAGTACACAAAACAGGAGGCCGTAACGATGAGCAAAAAGCGCAAATACTACTCGCCGGAAGAAAAAGTCAGCATCTTGAAGCAGCACTTGGTGAACGGGGTGCCTATTTCGGAATTGTGCGAGCGGCATCAATTGCAACCCACCGTCTTCTACCGTTGGCAGCGGCAGTTGTTTGAGAAGGGCGCTGTGGCTTTTCAGAGCGGGCAGGATAGAGAGGCCAAGCGGCTGAAACAAAAAGTGGCTCAATTGGAAGCGAAGGTGACGAAGAAGAACGAGGTGCTGAGCGAATTGATGGAAGAGCATGTGGCGTTAAAAAAAAGCATTGGGGAAGCCTGAGAGCGCAATGGGTTGCTCGGGAGGTTCGCGATCAAGTGGTGGATTTTGTCCATCATTGGGTGCCAGAAACGGGTATACCACGGTGGCGTTTCCTGAAGTGGCTGGGCATTACAGCCAGCAAATTTCACGATTGGGAGCAACGCTATGGTCAGGAAAATGCCCACAACGCCCGCACCCCACGGGACGGTTGGCTGGCGGATTGGGAAAAAGAGGCCATTGTGAAATACTATGACCAACATCCCCAGGAAGGCTATCGGCGGCTGAGTTATATGATGCTCGATGCGAATGTGGTGGCTGTCAGCCCCAGCAGTGTATATCGGGTGCTGAAAGCGGCAGGCAGGTTGCAAAAATGGGCCAAAAACCCTTCGGAGAAGGGCAAAGGGTTCCAGCAACCAGAAAGAGCGCATCAACATTGGCATATTGACATCTCGTATCTCAACCTGGGCGGCACTTTTTACTATCTGTGCACGGTGTTGGATGGCTACAGCCGCTTTGTGGTGCATTGGGAAATCCGCAGGCACATGACGGAACAGGATGTTGAAATCGTTTTGCAGCGTGCCAAAGAGCGCTTTCCCGATGCCCGCCCACGCATCATTTCTGACAATGGGCCGCAGTTCATCTCGCGAGGCTTCAAAGAATTCATCCGTATCAGCGGGATGACCCATGTGCGCACCTCGCCATACTATCCACAGAGTAACGGCAAGTTAGAGCGCTGGCATGCTTCTTTGAAGCAGGAATGCATTCGCCCGAAAACGCCCTTGGACCTGGAGGATGCTCGCCAGCTGGTGGCAGATTATGTTTCGCAGTACAATAACATACGCCTGCACAGCGCTATCGGATATCTCACACCTAAAGATAAACTGGAGGGGCGAGAGGCTCACATCAAGGCCGTTCGCCAGCGTAAACTGCAGCAGGCACGCCAAAGGAGGCAAACCGCAAAGAAAACATCTTTTTCACCCACGACGCTTGACCCATCCCTGGCAGTACC
>JALUWF010000283.1 GCA_027019785.1 Mariprofundus sp.
TACCACCCATATTGATATCCAGACGTTTATCCACATAGGGCAGCACACCGAACAGGGCCAGTTTTGGACTGGCACCATAGGCCAGCACTACGGGCGCTGCGGTTACATTCAGCACCCGACCTGCGGGCGAAGCATCGCCTGATTTTCGTACCAGCTTGATCTGACTACGTAAAATGCTCATGCCGTCGGCAACAGGCAGGGCGCTGCTGAAGGTAATCGGGCCAGCCTGAGCTGTTGATATAAACCCGAAACCTCCGCTAAACAGAGTAATGCCTAACAAATAACGAATCAGGTGTTCTTTCATAAGTGCCACTCCAATTGCAGCCTGGTACGGTAATCAGTTTTAGTTTGGGCACCGTTGAGATTGCTGAAGACAGGAAGCTGCACTCCCGCCCTGACTGCAAAATTACGCACCGTCCACATAAAACCCGGAGACAAAAACAGTTCCGTGCCGCCGTCATTGACAAGAGATACGCCGTCCAGACTGCCATGCCTGCCATATTCACCGTTCAACTCCAGTAACCATACCATATCCGGTTTGAGATATTCCGGCATGGTAGGACGCCAACCTGCAACCAGATCAACCAACACCTTGTCTCCAATCTTTTTTCCGCCGCTGTGCCCGTTACGGCGATAGCGTACGCTTGCCCAACGATACCATGTGAGACTCTCATGGCCGTAGGTCAGTCCTGCAACAACATCGGTGGTGCCAGTACCAAGTGCTGGTTTTGCGGCTGTAGACGCTCCTTGTTTCGATGTATCGAACTTCACCTTCAGCAGAGCCGCCATTGAGTCCACCGTACCCGGGCTATCCTCGTGCCAAAAACGATACTTGGTGAACAATCCCAAATCTCCCAAACCATTGGCCTGACCATAACTGTTTTTCTTGAATACCCACGGAAATTCGCCTCCGACCGTCAAATCCGCATTGATACCATAGGCGATATTGAGCAGCCCAATATCAAGACCACGGGTGCTACCCGATTGGCTAACATCCAATTGGGATGATACCTCTACGCCACCCTCATAAATGACATGTGGCCCCAGCCCGAAAATCGGGTCATGCGCCATGGCAACACCGGGTAATGCCACAAATAACAGCCCTGCCACCGCCATACGTGCGGATTTACCGCCTGTTGAAATTTTTCCGAGCATCAAGGAACTTCCTGATCATCAGGATTATCCAGACTATCCATAATCGGGCAGGCTTTCAGCGTCCCGTTTTTAGGACACGCCTCAACCAGTGGAATTAGCGCATCTCTCATACGTTCAAGATCATGAATCTTCGTTTCAATGTCTTGCAAGTGGTTTGCAGCCATGCTGCTCACTTCAGCACAGCTTGCATTCTGCTCACCCTGCAATGCCAACAGTGCCATCACCTGTTTAAGCGTAAAGCCCAACGCCTGCGAACGTTTGATAAAGCGAATACGCCGTACCGATGCATCATTAAATACGCGGTAGCCATTCATAGAACGGGAGGGCGCAGGTAACAGACCACGACGCTCATAATAGAGCACAGTCTGCGCATTCACGCCCGCCTCTTTGGCGACCCAGCCAATAGTTTTTCGGGTCATTTTATGCGCTCACAGGACATCGTAATCCGGCATCACGCAATGATGCCTCGCTGATCCCCCGAGCTGAACACCTCAATTTTTTGTTTGATAGTCATGCTGTTACCTCCTTGTCTTTGTAGTCCGCAATTCTAAACCCTGTACCTTAGTATGGAGTCAATCCCCTAATATTTCGTAATGAGCACAAATCTAAACCCCTGACTATAGTATCGGGTCAAGCTAAAATTCACAGGGGTTGGGCAGGCCGGGTAAGTGTGGCTAAAATTTATTATTTCAATATTACTTGAATTAATGTATATTTAGCCAATGTTGTCGGACGATCTTACAGCCAACAAGCTTGCAGCGCTCGCCCACCCGGCGCGACTTGCTGTGATCCGCCTGCTGGTGAGGGCTGGTCCGGCAGGGTTGCCGGCGGGCAAGTTGGGCGAACAGCTACATATTGCTGCCAATGCCTTGACATTTCATCTACAGAAACTGGCTCATGCCGGACTAATTACCTCGCAACGTCAGGGGCAGTTCATTGTCTACGCCGCCGTGTTTCCTGATTTGCTTGAACTGACAAATAATCTCGTTGGAGCTTGCTGCGCCGACAGCACCGAAAAGTGCGGCCCGGCATGCCCATCAAGCGGGCGAGAAGCCGGTGACATCGGACTTGCAGATAACACTGATAACCCCGCAACAAAAGGAAAAGGAGTCCAAAATGAATGAATCCATATCCAAGCTTCCCACTTCTTCATGGCTGCGCGACATCGGTGTCGGACTCGGTGTCGCCGTATTGACCGCGCTGGTCATGCTAACACTGCTGAATACTGGCATTTCGCCCTTCCCGAAGCCGCCCTCACTGGCATTTGCCGAAACACTGCTGGGGCGTACGTTGCCCATGCCCGTCGGACTGCTATTCCACACGGCGTATGTCATCTTCTGGTCGGTGGTTTTTGTGCGTTTTTTCCCGAAGCGTAACCTCAAAACGGCACTGGCGCTTGCCGGTTTTCTCTGGCTCGTGATTTTGGCGGTATTCTTCCCGATTGTGGGCTGGGGCTTCGCAGGGTTGGATGTCAGCCCCAAACTGATTCCCGCCTCCTTTATGCCGCATCTGCTGTTCGGGTTATTGCTGTGGGGATTGGATAAATATCTGCCACACAGGTCGTCCTTGAAAGCCTGATGGTAAAGGATACCGATGTTCCTGAGCCATTTGGATTGTTCGGTTTTAAGGTGCATCCGGTGTTGAGTCGAACCGCATGATTTGTTCAGTCAGGCTGGAAAGGCTGTTCACTGTGATGGTTGGTTCGACTCCCCACGGATCCAATAAGGCATCGGGAGAACGCTGAACCCAAACAGCCCGCATGCCTGAAGAAATAGCACCGATCACATCAAACGAATTGCTTGAAACAAGCCATGCATTGCCGCAATCCGTTTCCGCTTGCCTTAAAAAAAAGTCATATACGCCGGGGTTTGGTTTAAACGACTTCATGGCATCGACGCTCACAATTGCTTGAAAATAATTTCTGATGCCGGCATTCGTTAGTAATTTTTCCACTGCATCTTCACTGCCATTGGAGAATGCAAATATGTTGAACCCCGATTTTTCGGCTTGAGCCAAGGCTCCCTGCACATCATCGAATGCCGGCAATATCCGATAGGCATTCAACAGTTCATCTTTATCTTGCCTGCTAAGGGGCGCACAAAAATAGGCGCTGGTATAATCAAGTGCCTGTCTGGTGCAAATAGAAAAGTTTTCATAGTTTTGCATTAACCCGCGCCGAAAAGAATATTCAAGTTGTTTCTCACGCCAGACATGAGAGAACTCGCTGGCTTGAGAACCGACCTTCTTTTCCAGTATCTCTGTGATGCCATGGGTGTCGATTAAAGTTCCATAGACGTCAAATGCAAGTGTAGTTGCCAAATTATTTCGCCTGCCATGCATTAGCGGAAAATGCCGGGTCAAGCTCCGTGTCAGCAAGATGGTTGGTATAGTTGCTGAGCGTCTTCATGCCGACCCCGAGTACAACTTCCAGTATCTGTGACTCGACATAACCCGAAGCCAAAAAATCTGAAATAGACTGTTCACTAGGCCATCCACGAGATTGAACGATGTCAGTGGTCAAACGGCGCAAGGATTCAAGCCTGGAATCTTCAATCGGTTGATCGTTGCGGATTGCCTGCACCACGTCATTTGGCACGTTTTGCATCTGTGCAATCGTTGAATGCGCCGCAACGCAGTATGTGCATTCATTGAATCGGCTGACCGCCAATAACACCACTTGCTGTTCAGTCGGGCTAAAGCTGCTTTCTTCAAACAGTTTTCCTATCGCAAGATATGCTGCCGCCAAGGCGGGGGCATTGGCCATTGTTCCAATCAGGTTAGGCACAAAGCCGAAGTTTTCCTGTGTGGACTGAAGAATATTGTGCGCCTGCCCCTTGGCTGTATCCAGTGTCAATGTTTCGAGTTGATTCATCACTTCCTCCATATTGTATGTTATTGAATATATATTCAATAACGGAAACATAAGCGTATTTGAATAATCATTCAATAATTATTATTGAACTTGTATTCAATCATCTATAAAGTAGAGGTTTGATCAACATCGGAAAATTATTCAGCGAGGGCAGACTATGGCCAGACCAGCACAATTTGACCGGAATCAGGCTGTTATTCAGGCCATGTCGGTCTTTTGGAAGAACGGTTTTCAGGGAACCCCTGTTAGTGAACTGGTTAAGGCAACCGGCCTGAAGCCGGGAAGTCTGTATGGCGCCTTCGGTAATAAAAGAGCCTTGTTTCTGATGGCGCTTGATGTGTATTTCGAAAGCCTGTTTCGCAAAATACAAAATATCCTGAGAGCGGATAAACCTCCACTGGACGCCATCAACGATTTCTTTGAGCAACTAACCTCCGATTGCAGCGCACGTAGCAAAGGCTGTTTACTGGTTAATACCCTGACTGAAATGCCCACTGAAGATCGGGAGATACAACAGCTTGTTGCTGCGATGTTTGACCGGATAAAACTGGAATTTATCTATATTCTGAACAAAGCACGGGATGCTGGAGACATCCCTCGCCATCAGGACGTCGAAGCTCTGGCTCGCATGCTCGTCACAGGAATATATGGCTTACGACTATATAGTAAAACAGATCAAAACCCGGAACACTTACGCAGTATTGCCCGGAATTTTTTGAAAGTTTTAAGCGCATAGACTTGAATCTACCAAGCCATACAAGGTCATCCTGATCTACTTGCGGTGTCAAGCTGTTGATGTCACTAACGCGCACGGATTTTTCCCATCCTGTAATACGAAACAATATCACGGGGTCGAAAAAATCATGCAGTCGCGTTGTTTATTTCATGTTCAACAGGGCAGCACCTGTTCTGGATGCGCCTAAAGCACTAAGTACTGCTTTAAGCCGGTCATCGGCAGCCCTCACAAGAAGGTTGCGACCCTCCCATGCATGCACTAATGTCGCGTTCATGGTGAAAGGCAGACTAACACACTCTTTCTTGCGGCAATTCGTACTGCTGACACTGCTGCTATCCTCTGTTCTGCCATCGATCCAGTCCGTATTTGCCTGCAATCTTATGGGCGGAAAAATTCAAACCGTTTGCTGTTGCAAAGGCCCGAATGCTATGCAGGGCTGCGAAATGGGCGGTGGATGCCATGCCAATGAAGCTGCTTCAAGTACGGGTTGTTGCACAGCAACTGATGTCTATCAACCTCTCGTTGATGCTGTTGCTTTGCCCGGTCTGCACGCATCACAACTCTTGGCAGCAGATTTCCCGCAACCACCTGCACTGTTTTCTTCTCTGCTCTCGCATGATCTGGGCATCCGTTTTGAAAACACTCCATATCACTATTCTCCGCCCCCATGGGGCTCCGGCTCAAACACCTACCTGATCACCAACCGACTCCGCATTTAAAACATCTTCGTTCAAGGATTTGCCGTGTATTTTTTATCACGGTAATTGTTTCGTATGCCCTAGGCTTTTTCAAAGCTCTTTTCACAAATGGATGATGTTATTAAATCGGAGGTTTCAATGGGTCATTTGCCCCACGTTATAAGGTGGCTGCCGTTAGGGTTTGCCACTATTTTACTCACATTTTCATGGAGCATGGCGCAAGCTGATGAAGATGCTTTATTTAATCATGCCAAACAGATTACCCCCGCACAACTTGTAGACGCCGTGCTGATTCGCAATCCCGGCCTGAGCGGCATGCGCTCGGCCGTCGAAGCGGCACGCGCGAAAATTGATCCCGCCGGTGCACTGACCGACCCGTTGCTGGCCTACGGGCTGGCGCCGGAAACCATCGGCGGATTCAGAACGCCCGGCGGCAGGCATCGCGGTCTGAGTCAGCGCATAGAACTGTCGCAAACGATTCCCTGGCCGGGCACCCTGGAACTGCGCGGCAAGAAGGCTGCCGCAGAAAGCGAATCGGAAGCCTGGAAGCTCTCCGACTTTCGCCTGCAACTGGCCGAACGGACGCGCGCCGCCTATGCCCAATGGTATTACGTGCATCGCGCACTCGCGGTTAACGCCGAAAATCGTGTTTTGCTGGTACGCCTGCGCGGCGTCGCCGAAACTGCGTATGGTGCAGGTCAGGCGCCGCAGCAGGACGTATTGCAAGCGGAAGTGGAACTGACCCGTTTGCAGAATCAGGCATTGGAAATAGAACGCCGCCGCGCCACGGTGCAGGCCGGAATCAATGGCTTACTCAATCGCAATCCACAGGCACCTTTACCGATACCGAAGGCATTGCCTCCGGCCGGTAACCTTCCCGACTACGCGAATCTACAGCAGATGGCGCTGGCCCGATATCCGGTGCTCAAACGGCTGGATGCGGAGATTAACGCTGGTCAGGATCGGGTCGAACTGGCGCACAAGGGCTTTTATCCCGATTTCAAACTATCGGCAGGCTATAACAACCTGTGGGACGCGCCGGAAAAACAATTCACCGTTGGCGCTACGATCAACATCCCTATCGGCGCTAAACATCAAGGTGAATTGGAGGCGGCCAATGCACGCTTGCAGCAACATCGCGACGAACGGCTGGATGCACGGGCAAGCCTGCTCAGTTCACTCGATCAGTCCTATAGGACGGCACGACAGGTCAGAGACAGCATCGCGCTCTACGCCGACCGCCTGCTGCCTCTGGCGCGCTTAAACATGAAGGCTGCCGAGGCCGATTACAGCGGCGGTAGTGGAGATTTTTTGAAGTTGATCACCGCCGAACAGCAATATTTGATAGCCAAGCTGGAACTGTCGCGTTCGCGTGCCGATTTCTTCATCCAGTTCGCCGCACTCGATTACCGCACCGGCGGCGCGCTGACTACTAACCAGACACAGGAGACAAACCCATGAATAAATCCGGATGGATTGTTATCGCCGTTATCATCGTATTGCTCGCGTCGGCCACCGGGTATTTTGCCGGCAAGCACGGCAACACTTTGAATAGCACAGGCAGGACGCCTGCTTCCGGCACCACTACGGAAGATCGCAAGGTACTGTACTGGAAAGCGCCGATGGACCCCAATTTCCACAGCGACAAGCCCGGTAAGTCACCGATGGGCATGGATTTGGTGCCGGTTTACGCCAACGACAGAGGTGCAGCCAGTGACGTAAAAATCGATCCGGCGGTAGTCAACAATCTCGGCGTGCGCACGGTCGAGGTTCAACAGGGCTCCCTCTCGCATCGCATTGAGGCCGTAGGCTATGTTGGCTACGATGAAAATACCGTTACCAGCATTAACACGCGCGCTGAGGGGTGGGTGGAAAAGCTGGGGGTTAAAAGTGTTGGTGACACCGTACGCCCCGGCCAACTGCTTTATTCACTGTTCTCCCCCAGGCTGGCGACGGCTGAGCGTGAATACCTGACAGCGACGGCCAGCGGTAGCAAAACCTTAATCCGAGCCTCGCGCCAACGCATGCGCGCCCTGGGTTTTACCACGATCCAGATTGAACGTCTCAAACACAGACGTAAGGTGAGCGATCGTGTGGCGCGGCGCGCCGAAGGCGCAGGCGTCGCGATCAATCTTGGTATCAGTGAAGGTGCTTACGTCAAACCGATGACCCGGGTCATGCGGTTGGCGGATTTACATACGGTATGGATTCTGGTTGAAATAGACGAAAGCGATGTAGCACTGTTGCGTACTGGTCAGAAAGCGGTCGCCACCTTTGACGCATTTCCGGGACAGCGCTGGTCAGGTGCCGTGGACTATATTTATCCGGACATCAATACGGCAACACGTACGGCCAAACTGAGGTTGCATTTCAATAATCCAAAGCTGCGTCTGCAACCCAATATGTATGCGCACATTTCCATTGATGCCATGCCTCAGCATCATGTTGTCCATATTCCATTGCAGGCGCTGATCCGCACCGGCCATAGTCAGCGTGTTGTTGTCTCGCTGGGTAACGGACGTTTCGATATTTGTCCCGTTGAAGCCGGGTTTACTTCAGGGCGTCAGGTGGAAATTTCAAAAGGCCTGCGGGTCGGCGAGCGCGTGGTGATCTCAGCGCAGTTCATGCTCGATTCCGAAGCAAACGTCGATGCGACTTCGCTGCGTCTGGGTTCCGGAAAAGCAGCCTGCACGGCTGTGGCGGCGATGCCGGGGCGGAGCAAAGCTATGTCCGGTATGAGGATGCCAGTTCACGACATGGGAGGCGGCATGGAAGGCAAAGGCAGCTCCGGTCAGAGCATGTCCGGTCCCATGCAATCCGGCGATAGTGAAGGAAAACAGCCATGATTGCCGCCGTCATTCGCTGGTCGCTGAACAACCGCGCCTTTGTGCTGCTGGCGCTGGCCTTTGTTGTGGTCGGCGGCTTGTACACGCTACAGCAGACGCCGGTGGACGCTATTCCCGATCTGTCCGACGTGCAGGTCATCGTCAAGACATCATATCCCGGTCAGGCGCCGCAGGTGGTTCAGGATCAGGTCACCTATCCGCTGGAGACGGCCATGCTGGCTGTGCCGGGTGCCACCGTGGTGCGCGGCTATTCGTTCTTCGGGGACTCCTATGTCTACATCATCTTCAAGGACGGCACCGATTTGTACTGGGCGCGTTCGCGGGTGCTGGAATACCTCAATCAGGTCGCCGGCAGTTTGCCTGCGGCTGCCCACCCGAGCCTGGGCCCGGATGCCACAGGCGTCGGCTGGGTGTACGAATACGCACTGGTGGACAAGACCGGCCAACACGATCTGGCGCAGTTGACCAGCCTGCAGGACTGGTTTTTGAAATACCAGTTGCAAACAGTGCCGGGGGTGGCCGAAGTGGCCACTGCGGGCGGCATGGTGCGCCAGTACCAGGTAGTGGTAGACCCGGACAAGCTGCGCGCTTACGGCATCACCTTGAGCCGTGTGAAGACTGCTATTCAAAACGCCAATCACGAGACTGGTGGCGCGGTGGTGGAACTGGCGGAAGCTGAATACATGGTGCGTGCCAGCGGCTATATCCAGAGCATTAAGGGTCTGTTGCAGGTGCCGCTGATGACCGATAAAAACGGCACGCCGGTGCAACTCAAGGACGTAGCCGAAGTGCGCCGGGGGCCGCAGATTCGCCGTGGTATTACCGAACTCAATGGTCAGGGTGAAGTCGTGGGCGGCGTCATCGTGATGCGCTACGGTGAGAATGCGCAAAAGGTTATCGACGGGGTCAAGGCCAAACTCGCTTCGTTGAAAGGCAGTCTTCCGCCCGGTGTTGAAATCGTGCCCACTTACGATCGCTCCGAACTGATCGGCAATGCGATCAGCAATCTGCGCGAAAAGCTGTTCGAGGAGTTTCTGGTGGTAGCGCTGATCTGCGGCGTATTTCTGTTTCACTTCCGTTCGGCGCTGGTAGCCATCGTCAGTCTGCCCATCGGCATTCTGATCGCGTTTATCGTCATGCACGTCCAAGGGCTCAACGCCAACATCATGTCGCTGGGCGGCATCGCCATCGCTATCGGCGCGATGGTGGACGGAGCCATCGTCATGATAGAAAATCTGCACAAACACATTGAGCGCGGCGATGACAGCAAAGAGCATTGGCACCGCGTGGCGACGGCCACCACCGAGGTCGGCCCGCCACTATTTTTCTCACTGCTCATCATCACTCTCAGCGTGGTTCCGATCCTTAGCCTGACCGGTCAGGCCGGACGCATGTTTTCGCCGTTGGCCTACACCTGGATCTATTCCATGGCTGCGGCCGCCATTCTGGCCGTGACTCTGATTCCGGTGCTGATGGGCTATTTCATCCGTGGCAAAATCACGCCAGAGCAGCGTAATCCGATCAACCACCTGCTCACGACAATTTACAGACCTGTTATCAACCGGGTGGTGGGCCATCCCCGGCTGGTGGTGATCTTTGGCATTCTGATGATTTTCATCGGCCTGTGGCCAGCCTCGCGCCTGGGTTCGGAGTTCATGCCGCCGCTGGATGAGGGCGATTATATGTACATGCCGTCGGCCCGCCCCGGCATTTCCGCAGGCAAAGCGTTACAGGCATTGCAGCAGACCGACAAGCTGATTATGAGCGTGCCGGAAGTGGCCTCCGTGTTTGGTAAAATGGGCCGCGCGCAAACCGCCACCGATCCGGCACCGTTGCCGATGGATGAGGCCATCATCCAGTTCAAACCCGAATCAGAATGGCGACCCGGCGTCACCCGTGCCGACATCTACAAAGAATTACAGCAGCGGGTGCATCTGCCGGGGCTGACCAACGCCTGGGTGATGCCGATCAAGACCCGCATCGATATGCTATCCACCGGCATCAAGACGCCGGTAGGGATCAAGGTCGGCGGGCCGGACTTGAAAGTGATCCAGAAGATCGGTAAAAAGCTGGAGAAACTGCTGCCGCAGGTCAGGGGCACCACCTCAGTGTATGCCGAGCGCGTGGCCGGCGGTCGCTACATCAGGATCGATATTGATCGCAACAAGGCGGCCCGCCTCGGGCTCAATATCAGCGATGTGCAGGATGTGGTGCGCACCGCCATCGGCGGCATGAACGTCACCGAAACCGTGGAAGGGCTGGAGCGTTACCCGGTCAATCTTCGTTACCCGCGCGACTGGCGTAATTCGGTAGCAGCATTGCGCCAGTTGCCTGTCGTCACCGCCCGTGGCGGTCATATCACGCTGGGCGATGTCGCCCGCGTCTACATTGCAGACGGGCCGCCGATGATCAAGAGCGAGGCCGGACAACTCACGGGTTGGACTTACGTGGACATTGCCGACCGCGACGTCGGCTCCTATGTGGTTGAAGCTCAGAAGGTGGTCGCGGAGCAGATCAAGCTGCCGGTCGGCTATTCGCTGACATGGTCGGGGCAGTACGAATATATCCGCAAAGCCAGGCAGAGTCTGATGCTGATTATCCCGGTTACCGTCGTTCTCATCGCGTTGCTACTGTATATGGCGTTTCGCAGTATCCCGCAGACCCTGATCATCATGGGTGCCCTGCCGATGGCGCTAACCGGCAGTTTCTGGCTGCTGTACCTGCTCGGCTATAACCTGTCGGTGGCGGTGGCGGTTGGCTTTATCGCACTGGCAGGCGTCACCACCGAGATCGGCGTAGTATTGGTGGTCTATCTCAATATGTCGGTGGGTTTGTACCTCGAAAAATGCAAATCGGAGGGTAGGTCTTTAAGTTATGAAGGCGTGCGCGACGCCGTGCGAGACGGGGCGCTGCTGCGTCTGCGCCCAATCTCCATGACCGCCGCCGCCATCATCGCCGGGCTACTGCCGGTCATGCTCGGCGGCGGCACAGGTTCGGAGGTGATGCGTCGCATCGCCGCGCCGATGGTCGGCGGCATGATTAGCGCACTGGTGCTGACCATGCTCGTGATTCCCGCAGCGTATCTACTGTGGGAATGGCGGCATCTGCGCAAACGCGGCTGATTGGTACTGTCATGCGTTCCGGCACGGGAGGAGTCCCATGACATAACACACGCCCCATGCAAAAATAGCATCTGAAATTTTATATCACTCAAACAAACAGCACAAAGAAAACAGGAGAAACAGGATGATGAATATGATGAACAGCGGGCATGGCGGATTTATGATGGGTGACATGGGTTTACTCCACATCCTGTTCTGGATTTTGATCATTGCCGGGGTGGTATTGATTGTGCAATGGTTTTCAGGACGAGGAAAAGAATCGGCACTGGATATCCTCAACAAGCGTTATGCAACAGGCGAAATCGATAGCGTGGCATTTGAACGCATGAAAAAAGACATTGGCGAAGGTGACAGATCATGAAGTCAAACAAACGCTTAATCATTGGTCTTGTCTTGTTGCTGACTGGCGTTGCCGGGCTTTTGGCCATACGCAGCAATCCCATGTCGATGGGGGGTGGTATGGGGATGATGCAAGGCGGCGGGGGGATGATGGGGCAAGGCAATATGAAGGAGATGATGAAACGCATGATGGGCGACCAACTGCCACCGGGAATTGATGCAACCGATCTTCCCGATCCGCAATCTCAGGGAGCCAGGCTTCTGACCCGCTATTGTACCCAATGCCACGATTTGCCACCGCCAGCACTGCACACCTCCAGCGAATGGCCCAAAGTATTTGCTCGTATGAATCAACACATGAAGATGATGTCCCGAATGGGCTCCATCCTGAACCCGACGGGTCAGGAGCAGTTAATCATCCTGAACTATCTGCAACTGCATGCCGCTGATAATTCTGAGTAGGCATTTGTCGTACCCATTGGGCATCAGGTTTGGTGCGTACCTTTTCGAGAAGATGATCATACCATTTACCTGATTACAGCATGGCCGGACAGAAAGTTAAGGAGAAAATATCATGGATCATATAACTAAAAGTATGAATGACACAGAAACTGAATGGATGGATGATATTGAAGCCGGTCAGATTACATCCGATACAGAAGCCAGGAAAAGACTTGCTGGAAAACTCATCGTGGATCAATCACTCAAAAAATCGCATCCGTTAAGTTTAAGAGTTCCTGATGCTGATCTGGAAGCCATTCAGCTCAAGGCAGCCAAAGCTGGTATCCCCTATCAAAGCTTGATCAAATCAGTTTTACATCGCTTCGCTACCGATCAACTTTGATCGTTGCTCCTCTGCATGTCCCTTCTTATCCTGCAATATTCCCGGATAACACTCAGTTTTTTATTCTCTGAACGGGCGGACACGGCATATCTTCGTAGGAGAAGAATACGCAGCAGTCGCCATCTTTAGGTTTGAATCACTATTTCCTATGAGGTCAGGCTGGTGGTTTCAGAAGAACATATTTTAAATGGGAAACCATATGTGATGCTTCAGGAACTAGCGCACTGCGTACTGGCTGGGATGCAGTAAAATATCCAGATTATGGCTCTTGTACTATACTAATTTACTCCTGAATATAAAATATACAGCTCCCATCAGACATAACCCCGCCCACAGGTAGTCCATTTTCAAGGGTTCTTTCATAAAGAACAACGAAAACGGCACAAATACGCTTAATGTAATCACTTCCTGAATAATTTTTAACTGTCCGATAGATAGTACTGTGTAGCCAATACGATTGGCAGGTACTTGAAACATATACTCAAAAAACGCGACTCCCCAACTAATAAGCGCAGCAATCATCCAAGGTTTGTTACTCAACTCTTTCAGGTGTGCATACCAGGCAAAAGTCATAAAAATATTACTGCATATCAACAGCCCGATTGTAAAAAAGATTGGTCTCGTCATTCAGTTGCCTTCCTTTTTAAATATAGATGTTTCGCAACTACTCAGCACCCTTTGGATGATGGTCTCTGGCAATAAACATATACATCGCCGGTACGACAAACAAGGTGAACAGCGTGCCGATGGACAGGCCGGTAAAGATCACCAGCCCCATCGAATAGCGACCGGCGGCTCCCGCGCCGCTGGCCAGCACCAGCGGCAGTACGCCGAGCACCATCGCAGCTGTGGTCATCAGAATCGGACGCAGACGCACACCGGATGCTTCTATAATTGCATCGAGTTTGCTCTTGCCTGACAGTTGCAATTCATTGGCAAACTGCACCATTAGAATACCGTGTTTACTGATCAGCCCCATCAGTGTCACCATCCCCACCTGGGTGTAGATATTGATGGTGGCCAGCCCCAGATTGATAAACAGTAATGCTCCCAACAGTGCCATCGGCACCGATACCAGAATCACCAGCGGATCACGGAAGCTGTTGAACTGGATGGAGAGCGCCAGAAAGACAATCACAATGGCCAGCAGCATCATATATACAAAACCGCCGGACTCCTGCACGAACTGGCGCGTCTGACCTGCATAATCGACAGAATAGCCGCTGGGGGCGATGTCGTTCAATGTCCTGGTCATAAAATCCAGTACCTGCTGTTGCGACAAACCACCGGCATAGACGCCGGATATCTTGGCAGAATTCAGTTGCTGGAAGCGGTTGATCGATTCGGGCACCACTTGATGCGTCAGCGTTGCTACGGTGGAGGCCGGAATCATCGAACCATCGGCGGCGCGGATATAATAATCCAACACCTGATCAGGATTCAGCCGCATAGCCTGCTCAACCTGCGGCATGACCCGGTAGGAACGACCATCGATAGAAAAATAGTTCACATAACCGCCACCCAGCGCTGCGCCGAGCGATGCGCCCACCTGCTGTTCGGTGAGCCCCAGATCGGCGACCAGATCACGATCCATCTTGAGCGTACTTTGCGGTTTATCGATTTTCAGATCGCTGTCAATAAAAAAGAACATACCGCTGGCCTGCGCCCTGGCCAATACCTCACCGGCAACGCGGTTGAGTTTATCGAAGCCTTCGGTCGTTTTGATGACAAACTGTAACGGCAAGCCGCCGGAACCGGGCAGTGATGGAAACTGGAAAGCAGCCACACGCGCACCGGCAATATGATTCCATTTCTGTTGCAACACCTTTTGCAATTCACTGGCGCTACGCTGGCGATCTTCCCATGGTTTAAACAGCACGCCGCCGATGCCCTGACTGGTGGTCGGGATGCCCGTCAGCTGGAACATCTGATCGTATTCCGGCAGTTCTTTGGCCATCCGGAACATCTGATCGGCGTAAATATTCATCTGTTGGGCTGTAGCATTGGGCGCGCCGACAATCTGGCCAGCCACCAGTCCCTGATCTTCCTGTGGTGCCAGTTCAGCCTTGGATGTAGCAAACAGATAGACGACCAGACACAGCAGCAAGCCGCCCATCACCACCATCACCGGCCAGGTCTGTAAGGTACCACTTAAACGTCGCTGGTAAGCTGCATGCAGGCGGGAGAACTGATGATCAATGGTTGCCACCAGCCGGTTATCCTGTTGCTTGGGGGTGAACATTTTCGAAGTCATCATCGGCGACAGGGTTAGCGCTACAATCGCCGAAATGGTCACAGCCCCCGCCAGCGTGAAGGCGAATTCGGTGAACAACGCGCCGGTTAAGCCGCCCTGAAAGCCAATTGGCACATAGGCGGCAATCAGCACCACCGTCATAGCGATAATCGGCCCACCCAGTTCGCGCGCCGCCAAAAGCGCCGCCTCAAACGGCGATTTACCCTCGTGGTGCATGTGCCGATCCACATTTTCCACCACGATAATCGCATCATCCACCACCAGACCAATCGCCAGCACCAGCGCCAACAGGGTCAACAGATTGATGGTATAGCCCAGTGCCATCATCACGAAGAACGCTCCGACCAATGATAACGGGATGGCCACCAGGGGTACAATCACCGCGCGCCAGCTGCCCAGAAAAATAAACACCACCAGCGTAACAATCAGCAATGCTTCGCTGAGCGTTTTCAGCACTTCATCAATCGAGCTGCGGATGAATTTGGTGCCGTCATAAACAATCTTGCCACTTAAACCATTCGGCATCTGCGCCTGAATGGCCGGGAAATGATCGCGCACACGCTGAATCACATCCAGCACATTGGCTTCCGGCGCTACCTTGATACCGATAAACACCGACTTCTCACCGTCAAAGGCTGTGGTCTGATTGTAATCTTCCGCCCCCAGCACCACATTGGCGACATCATCCAGGCGTACCACCGCACCACCCTGCTCGCGGATGACCAATGCCTTGAATTCATCAATCGAGTGCAGATCGGTGGCGGCATTGAGTTCCACGCTGACCATCTGCCCCTTGGTACTGCCCAGCGCCGACAGGTAATTATTCGCAGCCATAGCGGCATAGACATCGCTGGCCGTGACCCCGTGCGCTGCCATGCGATCCGGATCGAGCCAGGCGCGCAGCGCAAACTGGCGCGAGCCGATAATTTCAGCCCGCTGCACCCCTTCAATGCCGTCCAGCTGCGGCTTGACCACACGCAGCAGGTAATCGGTGACATTGTTATTCGGCAACAGTTTGCTGGAAAACCCCATATACATCGCATCGACTGTCTTGCCTACCTGCACAGTCAGTACCGGTCGCTGCGCCTCGGGCGGCAAGCGATTGAGTACGGCACTGACCTTGGAACTGATATCGGTCAGCGCACGATTGGAATCATAATTCAGGCGTAGCGTGGCCATGATTGTCGAAGCATTGCTGACGCTGGTTGAAGAGAGATAGTCAATGCCTTCAGCCTGTGCAATGGCCGTTTCCAACGGCTGGGTGATAAAACCGGCTACAGTTTTGGCATCAGCGCCATAATAGACGGTACTGATCGTCACCACGGCATTCTGCGTTTCCGGATACTGACGGATCGGCATATTGATAATCGCCTGCAAGCCGAGCACCAGAATCAATAAGCTGATCGTTGTAGCCAGCACCGGCCGGCGAATGAAAATATCGGTATAATGCTTCACGCGCTCACTGCTCCTGCGGGGTTGGGGCTATGTCATTGGCTGGCTGAATTTTGTTATCAATCAACAACGGCGTGCCATTCTTCAGCTTCATCAAACCGCTGGTCACAATCATATCGCCATCGTTGATGCCGGAGAGAATAGCCACCTGATCACCGCGGGTGGCACCTAGCTTGACGAATTCCTGCTGCGCCACCAATCCCGGCCTGGCTTTTTTGCTGTTCTTGTCTCTCGTCGCCACAAACAAGGTTGCCCCATAGGCGTTATAGCTGACAGCGGTTTGCGGCAGGGTAAGATAGTGTTGCACCTTGCCACTAACCACGGATAAGGTGACAAACATGCCGGGGGCTAACTGGCCCTCCGTATTGGCGGTTTTATCAACACGACCTTCTATGCGCACATTGCGCGTCGCGCTATCCACGGCTGCATTGATAGCCGTAATCTCGCCGTCAAACACGCGACCCGGCCATGCATCACTGTGGATATGCAGTAGCTGCCCGACAGATATACCACCGAGTTCCTTCTGTGGAAGATGAAAATCAACAAACAGCGATTCGGTATTCTCCAGACTGGTAATCACATCACCCGGATTGATGTATGCACCGGGATTGATCGATACAATCCCCAAACGACCTGCAAACGGAGCAGTGATAAATTTCCTGGCAATCAGAGCACGCTGCTGCTGAACTGCGGCAACGGCGCGCTTGAGCCCGGCTGCACTGACATCAAAGGCTGCCCGGCTGATAGCTCTGGCCTTTAACTGCGCCTTGTCACGGGTGAAACGGAGCTCGGCCAGTTTGGCATCGGCTGCCAGCGCACGCAGCTGCGCATCGGCATCGGCATGATAGAGTTCCAGTAACAGCACGCCTTTTTTCACCTGTTGCCCGGATTGTATATACACACGACCAACCTTACCGGCCACTTCGCTGCTGATATTTACACCCTGCAGCGCCCGCAAACTGCCGATAGCATGCAGCGTCGGCTGCCAGTTCTGATAGCTCACCCGCATCGCCGTGACCGTAGCCGGCGGTCGCGTATTGGAAGCCAGGTATTTTTGCATCATATAGACACCGAACATGCGGTAGCCGTACAAGCTGCCAAACAGCAGCCCCACGCCGATGAGCATCCAGATCATGCGTTGACGCATTTTACTCTTGTCCATGATTCATCTCCGGTTGGGTGATACCTGACCACGCCTTGAAAAAATCCGCATTACCGGCTACCGGGCGATAGGCATCGGCGCGTTGCCACCAGCCTCCGCCCATGGCCTGAAACAGCGCGGCACTGTCGGCCAGCAGCGTTGCCCGCGCCTGCACCACGCCGATATGACTCTGGCGGTACTGCTGCTGGGCATTGAGCAGGGTCAGAAAACTGACCGCACCCAGATTAAATTGATGATGCACCAGATCCTGCGTCTGCCGGGCCAGCAATTCGGCTTTCAGTTGTAATTTGAGGCCGCGCGCATCGTTTTGCAGTGCCAGAAATACATCGGCGACATCGCGAAAGGCCAGCAATACCGTCTGTTGATATTGCGCCCGCGCTGCATCAAAACTGGCCAACGCCTGCCTGCGTTTGGCGCTCAGTTCGCCACCATGAAATAGCGGCTGCAACACATTGCTGCCGATACTCCAGATGCCGCTGGCAGGCCCGCTCAGCAGATCGCCGAACTGTACCCCCTGCCTGCCGAATCCGGCCGTGATCTTGAGCGACGGATACATATTGGCCGTCGCCAGCCCGATTAACGCGCTGGCCTGATGCAGTTGCGCTTCTGCCGCGCGAATATCCGGTCGCTGATGCACCAACTCGGATGGCAGGCTCACGGGCAAGGATTCCGGCAGATGAAGCCCGGCCAGTTCAAATGCAGGCATGCCCGGTTTCGCATCCCTGTTATTCTGGTGAGCAGATTGGGCATGGTGGGTTCCCGCACGTTCACCGGGAAAACGCCCAACCAGCACCGATAACTGATGCTGCGCCTGCGCCAGTTGTTTCTCCAGCGGCGGCAATGCCGCTTCCGCCTGTGCCAGAGCAGTGCGTTGACTCAATACATCGGCCTCGGTCACCACGCCGATTTCCGACTGCCTCTCGACAATCTTCAACTGCGCGCGCCGGTTTTTCACAATATCGCTGGCCGCCTGCCATTGGCCACGCAACGAAGCTTCGGAAATCGCCGTGGTCACAATATTGGCAGCCAGCGTCAGATTGGCCGCCTCCATCTGAAAACCCTGATAATCCACCTGCGCCCGCAGCGATTCCAGATAACGCCGCCCGCTGCCGAACGGATCGAATGCATACGACACACTCACCGAGGCGGTATGCAGGGAATAAATAAAATCGCCGCTCTGCCCGAATGAGGCACCGGCCAACTTCTGGCGGTCAGAACGGATGCTGGCATCGACGGTCGGATACAGGATCGTGCCGCTCTGCGAGGCATAATCCTCTTGCGCTGCCCGCAAGGTGGCTCTGGCCGCTGCCAGCGTCGGACTCTGCCGCATACCCTGCTGAATCAGTTCATTCAGTTCTTTGGAGCCATACACCCGCCACCACTGTTCGGGGACATGCTCACCCTGTTTCAGTTCAGGCCCGTCGGCGGTTCGATCTCCTAATGGATTTTCTGATGTATTCTCTAATGCGCTACTGTACTGCTCCACCTTCGGCGCAGCGGGTGGTTTAAAATCCGGCCCGAGGGCGCAGCCACCCACAAGCATGCCGACCAGTGCCCCGGAGGCAATAGATTTAATACGTTTGGATTGAATTCGTTTCGATGTGATTCCCATCAGCCCTGCTCTCCGAAACCATGCGGACAGGCAAACCAGACATGACCGACCAATGCCTTCACCGCTGCGGCGCGGCAGGCATCGAACATCTGTTCGGGGTCGGGATCATTCCACCCATAACCCTTGAGAAAATGGATTACATTGGTGGTGAAATGTTTATAGCTGCACGCCTCATGCTGGTCGCCATCGGCTCGCGCAATGCCGGACTGAGCGGTTGAATTCAGACCGACGCACAAGCCCCACATGCCGTGATTGAGTAGCATCGCCAGTTCCTCACGCGCCGCATCATCGAGGCCGGCATAGCCGTTGAGCTCGCTGCTCAACATCTCCAGCACCAGCGATTGTGCCAGCACGAAAAAGGATTGATGTAACGCATTCAGTTCCTGAATACGCTGCGGGTTGGCTCGTGACCACACCGACGGCATCAGCGACAGGTTTTCGATCTCAACCAGACCGGGATGATGCTGAGCAATCAGCCAGTTCATCGTAAAACCGGTGACAATACGCTGCATGGCCGGTTCATCCGCCTCGATCACACCCTGATACAGGGACTTCTCCTCACGCGTCAGAAACGCCGCACACCCCATCAGCAGATCTTCCTTGGCTGCAAAATGCGAATAGATCGTCCCCATCGACAGCTCACACGCTTTCGCCACATCCGACATGCGCACCCCGAGAAACCCTTTCTCGACAAACAGGCCAATCGCCTGCCGCAATATCTTTTCTTCCCGTTCCACCCGTTTCTGTTGCCTCAACACGATCATTGCCCCTACATAGAATTATATTCGAACAATGTTCGCTCTGGTTGCTTTGTCAATTAAATATTACTGTAACAGATGCGAGAGAAATGATGATCGCCCATTGCATGAAAAGGTGCACCATGTGCCAGAAACCAACTTGGTAATGGTTCATGAGTCATTTGCCACCTCCATGATTGTGCGTGATCGTTGCATGATCAACAACCACAAGATTAGTGCAGCAACAAGAAAGAAACCCTGACCCAGCACGAAATAGAGACGTTCTGCTTGCAACATCGGCACAGCAATGCTGGCAACGACAGCATTGAGCGCCATTTGCAGAAACCCCTGCATGGATGCCGCAGTGCCGCGATGGGAGGGGAAGCAATCCATGGCTAGGATGGTCAGTCCCGGCATGGTCAGCGAGAGTCCAAACGAATATACCACCATGGGGGCAATCACCAAAAACACAGTGGGTGCTCCGATTGCTGCCTGAAGAAGATTCAGCAGGCATGCCAATAACATCAGGGCAAAGCCCAGACTAATCATGTAGCGGGATGTCCAGTGATGTGATTTCCGGCTGACCAATGCTGATCCCAGCATCATACCTGCCACCATAGGAATAAAGAGCCATCCGAAATCTGTCGGTCCAAGTCCAAGAAAGGCGTAGATGACCACCGGTGCCCCAGCAATATATAAAAACAATCCTGCAAATGATAAGCTCATACTTAACACCAGTGTCAGAAATAGCCCATGCCTTACCGTGCGTTGATATGCCTGCCATACGGCAAGCGGATGCAGGGATTGCCGGTGCGGCATAAGCAGAGTCTCACGCATAAACATAACCAAGCAGAGCAAGAGCAGGGCAAATGCTGCAAGAAACCAAAACACACTATGCCAGCCAAACTGTACGTGTAACCACCCACCCAATAGGGGCGCAACAGCAGGTGCCAGCGCGAACATCATCATCACCTGCGACATGGCCTGCTGTGCCGTTCGACCATCATGGGCATCACGAATCATGGCGCGCCCGGCAATAAAGCCACCACTTGCAGCCAAACCCTGAATGCAGCGAAAGATCAGAAAACTGTCAATCACGCTAGCCAAAGCGCAGGCCATGGATGCCAGGATATAAACAAGCAGGCTGATAAGAATGACGAGCCGCCGCCCTACCCGATCTGCGAGCGGCCCCCAAAACAGCATGGATATGGCAAAGGCCGCTAAATAGATACCCAGACTTTGCGACAACAGGCTTCGACTAACTGCAAACTCCGATGCAATATCGGGAAATGACGGCAGATAGGTGTCAATAGTGAACGGACCGAGCATGGCCAGCAGAGCAGCAACCATGGTCAGGTGAAAATGTACACCTGACTTGGTTGTCTTCGGGTATGTATGATTCTGTTGCACTACTGCACAATGGCAGGGCCTTCGGTCAGCACGCATCCATCAGGCAACGCCAGTGCAGGCACGCAACCATGCGGGTTAATCGCGTAGTAGTCTTCGCCATTTTCAAGCGTCTTGTTGGTAAGGTCAACGCGTATCAGTTCATAATCCAGCCCTGCTTCTGCCAGAGCAATATGCGGCGACAATGAGCATGCGCCTGCGCTATAGTATAATTTCATCAGCTTACTCTCCTTTGTTTCTCATGTCACAGCTTGCCAGCCTTCAACCTGCGCATCGCTATAGATGCCAGGTGTGGCTGGATAACCGACGGCTTGCTCCGAGTTTCTTGCCAAACAGCAGCAGGTTAATGATGGCGTGAGCTGGTGTGTTCATAATTTAAGCATCAACAATACCCACGCCATCATCGTGTTATGCCTTAAAGTGCCTTGTGGGAGCCATCGCAAAATGGAGGATTCTTCGTGTGTTTACACTGACATAGTGCCACGCTCTGCTTTTCCGCAATATCGAATTCTACCGGTTCAAAATCCGTTCCTTCGTGCGAGCCATCGCAAAACGGCTGGTTCTTTGATCGCCCGCAGGCGCACCAGTAGTAGGTTCCGGGTTCCAATTCCAATACGGCGGGTTCTTTTGCTGCTATAATCACTTCACTCATTTCATTTCTCCTTTTTTTATTTTTACTGACGGATGCCTTCGATGGATAGATACAATTGCACATCCTCGGAAACCGGGCCGAGTTTCGGTGCAAACGGCATGTGATAATCCGAAAGGTGCAATATTGTATGGCCTTCGAATCCGCGACGATAACCGCCCCATGGATCCGGGCCAGTGCCCACTTGATCGACATCAATGGCAAGCTGCTTGGTGACGCCATGCAAGTGTAGCAACCCCTTCATGATTCCTCTGTCGTGACCTTTATCCTCATAACTGGTGCTTTCAAAGGTGGCTGTCGGATATTTGGCGACATCAAAGAAATCGGCGCTGCGCAGGTGTTTGTCGCGTTTAGCGTGATTGGTATCAATGCTGGCGGTGTCAATGGTGACCTTGACTGTATTGTTTTCCGGATGCTTCGCATCGTAGGTGAATGTTC
This sequence comes from Mariprofundus sp., assembly GCA_027019785.1. Classification (GTDB taxonomy): domain Bacteria; phylum Pseudomonadota; class Zetaproteobacteria; order Mariprofundales; family Mariprofundaceae; genus Mariprofundus. The sequence goes on from JALUWF010000283.1 coordinate 22,324, forward strand.
CCTTAAATGTATCGAAGCGCCCCAATAACCAGCTATAACCCAGATGTTTGACCTTGAATTGGATGAACGCGTGATGTTTCTGCGTATCGATGATATAGTTTTCGGCCATAGCCGGTGCAGCCATGAACAGTGTAATCAATAGTGATCCGAGTATTGTTTTGAATTTCATTACTATTCTCCTTTTTTTTTACCCAACATACGAAGCAGGGTTGCATCCCTGTTGATCAGGTGATGTTTGAATGCGGCAGCTGCGTGCAGCGCTGCGAGGACGACGATGAGCCATGCCGAATATTTGTGAATCGCGCCATTAATATCTGCCTGTTTCGGTGTCAGGTGAAATAGCGCCGGCACATGCAGACCGCTGAATATATCAAAGCCCTCCGCCTCCGCCGTGGGAATCAGATAACCGGATGTCATGATGATGAGCATCAACAGATAAAACAGTCGGTGCGCGATGATCCCTCCGGTCCGCTCCCATGGTGCACCGAGGGTATGGGGCTTTACATTGGTTGACGCCCAGCATAGGCGAAACAGCAACAATGCCAGGGTTATCATGCCGATGCTTTGATGCAGATCGGGTGCTCTGTGATACCACGCATCATAATAGCCCAGGCTGCGCATCCACACGCCGAGACCGAACAGGCCGAAAATAGCGACTGCCATGGCCCAGTGCAAAACAATTGTGATCCAGCCATAAGTCGTTGTTGAATTACGTAAATTCATGAAGACGGTTTTAACCCTGAATAAAGCAAATCGATCAGCCGATTTAAATCTTGGGTTAAGATCTTTAGTGTATTGTTTTGTAGCGTCACAGGATGATTGTAACGTAAGGTGGCCTGATGAATATCATAAGCTACCTGCATGGCATCACAACGACCAAACTGATTTTGCTCTACTCCTTTCAGGATAATATACGCTAAGGCGGATATTACTTTCTGTTCATACGCCAATAACACCTCATGATGCTGCGATTCAATGGTATTGATTAAATCAAATAGATGTCGCGTATCGGCAAATTGGGCATACCCCAAGAATAACCGTGTTTGTAAAAAACTTCGCAATGCATCCAATGCATCATCGTACTTTGCTGCGGCAGCAATACCAGCATCCAGCTTTTCCTGAAGTTGCTGTTCCAGGCAAGCCATCATAATAGCATTTTTGCTTTCAAAGTGACGATATAGGTTCCCAACGCTCGTACCACAATCATTGGCGATCTCTGCCATCGTGGTTTTGCATGGTCCATAATCCGAAAAGCGCTTATAAGCAGCCCTGAGAATAGAATTGATCATATCGGCCATGGTCGCATGGTAAGGAGGGAGTACTGAATGTAAATAAATATTATTCACTATTCACTTTATGTCAGGCTTAAAATAAAGCACTTATTCTGTCTCATCTGCATCGTGCATTTGGTAAGTAAGCGTCAAAGCAAGGCTTTAATCAGTCGAAACAATTTTGCATCCTGCATCCGCTACGTTTCTGCCGCGAAGGCAGAAGCCTCTATATTTTAGCGGTAGATGAAGTCGCTTTGACGCTTACTATGTTACTCATCAACAGTGTTTCCCTGCCTGAATGGGTGGACACTGCACATCGCCTGCCGCAATATCTTATCTTCCCGTTCCGCCCGTTTGACCTGCTGGCTCATAAGCACCACCGCCTGCGATTGACAGATGAATACTCTTATTGGTATTCTTTATCATACTGTAAAGGAGGTCGTTATGAATGCGATTGCAGCCAATCAATTAAAGATGCGCGGTGTTTCAGCTCTGGATGAAGGGCTGCAGGATGAACCGGAGGCGATGATTACCGTGCGCGGCAAGAGTCAGTATGTCGTCATGCGCATTGAGCAATATCATTATTTTCGGGAGATGGAACTGGAAGCCGCTCTACTCGAAGCAAGGCGGGACATCGAAAACGGCGATGTGATTCAGGAATCAGCCGAAGCCCACGTGAACAGGGTATCGAACGAGTGAGTTTCACACTGACGTTCACGGCAAGTTATAACTGGCGTACAGCAAGATTTCTGAAACTACTTTAATGTTCATTGTCTTGTCCGGGTTCATGGTTGTCTCCGAGGTCAGCGCAAATGGTATGTTGGCTGCCTCATGATGGTGTCGGATGACGGCAAACGTTTCAGTGTCCCAGCCACGCCGTTCTGAATGGATGGTTTCATCCGCGCGGCAACAGTACTTTCGAAATCGTCTTTCGTCCTCGTCCCGGTCAGGACATGGTATTCCCGTTACCTCCTGCGGCCAGTCCATGACACATCGTCGGATTGGTAACTGCGTGGCGTCAGACCAGATAGGCGCCAACCGATGATGATTTGGAAAACTTTTCCGTACCATCCATAGCCGAGACGAACGCTAGCGCCGTTAACTGACCGACGCCGGGCATGGTTTGCAACAGCTCACACCGCTCATCTGTACTAGCCAGGCGTTTGGCCTCATTTTCCAGGCAGCCGACAGTTCTGAATAAAAGCCAGTATCAGGATAGACTCGCCCTTGGCGCAAACAAAATGATCCCGGCACCGAACAGGCATATTGCTGCTCCCAGTATGTCCCATTGATCTGGCAACTTGCCTTCTGCCAGCCAGAGCCAGATAAGTGAACTGATAATATAGATGCCGCCGTATGCGGCATAAGCCCGCCCCGCATAGTCCGCATCAACCTGCGTCAACAACAGGGCGAATAATGCCAGACTCGCTATGCCTGGAAGTAACCACCAAGCATCACGTTCCAGCCTCAACCATGCCCAGAAGGTAAAACAACCTGCGATTTCGAAAATTGCGGCTCCCATATAAACTGCCACTGTCATCATAGGTTCTTTTTCCAAGCTTATGCCTCCTTTCCGTAAACCGCTAACGGTAATGTATCCACCAGCACAAAGTCCTGCTGGTCGAGTTGCCATGATAGCAGTGTTTTGGCATCAATGGTTGTCATATAAGCGACTCGCCATGATCGGGAGTTTACGGGGTACTTCGAATCAATTTATTCAGTGCCCAGAGAAACAGACCGAACAACAAATGTGGCATAAAAGATGCAGGGATCAGCTTGGCACTGACGGATAATCCCGCAAAGCCCCAACCGACAATGGGAAAGAATACTGCCAGAACAATGAGCCACAACCCAAGTGCCAGTAGTAATGCGGTTTTGATATTGCGTCGAGAAAAGAAGCAAACATAGACCACCGACCAAAAAGTGACATAAGCGGTGTGAAAAACAAGCCCTACAGGTAGCGGTAACGTACGATGCAGCAAGGTTTCCGCAAAGGCCAACCCCAAGGGTTTTGGCAACGGGGAGATACCGCTCTTCATCAAGGGCACCATAATCAATGCCGTCAGAAGGGATACGCCTATGCCAATTCCTATAGCCCGAAGCCAAGAACTGGCGCACTTTCTGGATTCTATCATGTTAAACTCCTTTTGAGTGATCATCTTTGGTTATGAGGTTGTCAGCAGCGCCATCTTTCGACGGGCATTTTGGCCCACACTTGTTCGGGGAGTCTGCGCAACAAGCGCCCACAAGGTTATCCGTGAGTTCCAGCAAATCGGAAAATACAGCCGAATAGATAATGAATTGGCCTTTCCGTCGCGAAGTGACCAATCCAACATGAACAAGCTTTTGGAGATGGAATGTCAAAGCATTGGGAGCGGCATTCACTTGTTTGCCCAGTTGGCCTGCAGCAAGACCCGCCGGACCAACGCGAACGAGGAAGCGTATGATGGACAGCCGTATCGGATGCCCGAGTACCGCAAGCTTTTTGGCAACAAGGTCGTCTGTAATCATGCGGGTAATATTACAATGATTCATGTAATATTGCAATATGCTATCTGTGGTCGCTTCTTTTCTCTTCTCGACTGAAGTCAATCAGGCAGCAGCGACCCGATGGGTTTCTGGATTCACAGGCGCATAGTTTGTCTTTCGTCTGCTTTACCACAAAGGCTTTCATGGCTTGTGCCGTGCCATCAGTCAGGGCGGCACGGTATACTGATTCGGAAATATCGAAGCAGTGACAGAGCATGGCTTGCTGACCGGACTGAAATGCCCGCAAGCGGGTTTTGGAAATGCTACAGGATTCTGAAAAATAACCGACATTACATTCAGAGTTAGCACAAAATGCGTAACCTCCTTCATCTATAGCTTGGTTTTCCGGAAACAGAACCTGATGCAAGATGGTTTGCCTGCTGACTGGAAAACAGTTCTGCCCGCATGCCGGACAGCTCATTCGAGTCTTTTTCGTAGTCGTGTTACAGCAAGCACAAGACATGGTTGCTCCTTCTTCAACCTGCACAGCAGGAAAGTTGTTTAACATCTTTGGTGAATGTTTGGGCGCAGAGCTTCAAACCTTCTACCATGGTGAGGTAAGGAAAGAGTTGGCCGGCCAGTTCTTGAATCGTCATTTGATTGCGGATTGCCAATGCAGCACTCTGAATAATCTCACCGCCTTCAGCAGAAAGAATTTGCGCCCCAAGCAATCGCCCCGTCTCTTTTTCTGCTACAAGCTTGATAAAACCATGCGTATCAAAATTAGCCAAGGCTCTTGGTACATTCTCTAATGCCAATGTACGTGATTCAGCATCAATACCCTGTTTTCTAGCTTCTGTTTCGGTCAATCCCACGATGCCAACCTGAGGATCGGTAAACACGACTGCGGGCATGGCCGATAAATCCAGCGCCGCATCCCCGCCAGTCATATTGATGGCAGCGCGGGTTCCGGCTGCGGCTGCCACATAGACATATTGTGGCTGATCGGTGCAGTCACCGGCAGCATAGATATGATCGACTGAGGTGCGCATGTGGTCATCAATGACAACGGCACCGCTTTTGCCAGTCTTCACCCCGGCCTTATCCAGCCCCAATCGCGCCGTATTAGGGTTGCGACCAGTGGCGACCAGCAATTGATCACACCGTATTTCACCCGCTTTCGATAGTAGAATAAACTCGCTCCCATTATGTGATACAGACTCAGGTAGCGTGTGAAGCAATACCCGAGCACCTTCTTCCTCAAACACCTTTACCAGCCCTTCGCCAATAGCAGGATCTTCTTTTGACAGGAATGTACTGCGCGCCATAATGGTGACTTTTGACCCCAGCCTTAAAAATGCTTGTGCGAGTTCGAGTGCCACTACAGATGCACCAATCACAACCAAATGTTCAGGTAAGGTTTCTGCGACCAATGCTTCAGTGGATGTCCAGTAAGGCGATTGTGCAAGTCCGGGAATCCCCGGAACAGCTGAACTGGCTCCTGTCGCCAAAAGAATTTTATCTGGTGTGAGGTGCGTCTCACGTCCGCCGGTCTGTTCCACAATCAATGTACGGACACCCTCAAAACTAGCCCAGCCAAGAATCAGCTCAATCTCAGGGTTATTATCCAGAATGCTTTCATATTTGGCATGTCTCAACGCTTCGACTCGCGCCTGTTGCTGGTGAACCAGCTTGGCGCGATTAATTTGTGGTTGATGAAGACTAATGCCATCAAAGGCGTGCGAAGCTTGTAAATGGGCGACATGGGCGCTGCGAATCATGATCTTGGATGGCACACAGCCAACATTGACGCAAGTACCACCGATGACATCCCCACCTTCGATCAGGGTTACTCTGGCTCCTTTTTCAACAGCCTTGATGGCTGCCGCGAAGGCACCGGAACCGGTTCCGACAATAGCGATATGCAGTTTTTTATTCTGATCCTGAATATTTTTATTCTGAGCAGAACAGCAGTCACTCACAATCAGGCATCCTTGCTGTCTGCGTCACAGCACGACCCCTTATCTTTTTTAAACAATGAGTAGATGACCAATACCAGGAAAAACCCCAGTGCAGGCAATAATATGGCATCCAGATGCCCGACCCATGCAGACAACCCGACAGCGCCAAATAAGATGACCAATACAGGTGTAAAGCAGCACAGAGCAGCGATTGCCGTACCGATGATGCCCGTTTTCAGTAATGTGGATTTTTTCATTCTTTATCTCCCAACCCTGCAAGGCTGGAACCCGACAGGAAAATCTTGAACCACAGAGGGCACAGAGAGCACAGAGGAGGTCAAAATCTATATGCTTTGTTTTCTCTGCTTTTCCTCTGTGCTCTCTGTGTACTCTGTGGTGAAAATATTTTGATTTTATGATTTTCATTCTTGTATATTGTGCGCGGAATTTTTCGTAAGCGACTAATGACAAGACGGGCAATGTGTCACCAGCCAGATGATGCCGGACACTGCTGCAATGCCGATCATGACGTTCAACACAACTGAGCTGCTACTCTTCTTTTCGGGTTCGCTCACTGTTTTGTTCCTGTAATGGTTGCCGGATACCCTAATTTTGTAATGGCCTGAGCAATCGCTTGAGGCGACTGTTCGCTATCTTCAAACGTAACGGTCGCCAACGCTGTATCGAGATCAACAGCAGCAGAGTGGACGCCTTTCATCTGCAAGGCGCGATGGCGAACACTGATTGGACAGGTACCACAGGTCATGCCAGAAACATGCATTCTGACAGTTTTCTCCTGTGCAAAACCAGTTTGCGCGTAGGCTACAGTCATGCAGAGACAGCCAGTCATCAATAACATTTTTCGCATCAGTAAATCTCCTTATTTAATCAGATAGGGTAACAGTGATGGTGAAATCAGCAGCAGAATTGCAACGCCGCCCAGCATCCAGAGCAACACAGGTTTCTTCGGCGGACAACCATTGGCCATGCACACTTTTCTGCCCTGCCAGTGCCTCCAGCCAGCCCAGCCAATCAGGCCAAGCGTGATAGCGGCGAAAATGGGGCGATACGGCTCCATGGCGATAAAGGCTGAAGCTGAACCCAATCCCAGCATCACCACAATCAATGGCCCGATACAGCAGGCGGAGGCCAGGCCTCCAGCTATAATTGCACCCACCAATGGCGTGTTTTCTTTTTTTGTTTCGGTATTGTTCAAGTTACTCCTCCAACGATTTCAAAATAGGACATGGGTCAGTATCGGACGACTCTTCACACTGCTCGGCTAAACTCAGTAAAATTTGACGCATCTGGGATAGTTTACGAATCCGCACCTCGATCTCATTGGCTTTGGCTTCGGCAACAGCCCGCACTTCAGCGCAATTGCAGTCATCAGTACGAAGGGCAAGCAGCTGGCCTGTTTCCTCCAGCGTAAAACCCAGTTCCTTGGTCTGCACAATAAACTTCAACCGCGACACATCTTCTGCTGAATACTGACGATAACCGGACGCCGTACGCCTGGCCTCAGGAATTAGACCCCGCTGTTCATAATAACGAATGGTATCAATGGATACGCCGCTCTGTTTTGATAACTCGCCAATCTTCATGGGCGAATGATAAAGCATGGAGTATACTCAAGGGTCAAGATAAATATTCCGCAGTAAATTTCCCGTCTTTATTCGCGTGTATTCGCGTCCATTCGCGGTTTGCCCTTGACCTTGACCTGTTCTTTCTCATACAATCCAAACCTTTAAACGAACCACGAATGGACACGAATTGACGCGAATTAAATCAAAATCCTGAACCAAAAAAAGATATTTTCAGGGGGCTGTGTCAGATACATACTCCGGGCTTGTCCAACGAACAGTTCAGATCGTGATTCGCTTCGCTCTCACGATCTAACCTTATGCGCTATTGCGGTAGTTGTATTTTATCACCATAGAGCTTGTCGAACTGGCTTTCGGAGATAAGTACCGGCATCACGATACCAGTGGTATTGAGCTTTTTCCACAGCCGTTCGGACTGCTGCCTGTCACCTGACGGAAATGTAAATCGCACCACAGGAACCGGCACCCTGCGTCGCTGATAGCGGTATTTTCTGCCAACACGATCCAGCTGCTGTTGCCATGCTTCGGCATATTTGGCCTGAAAATAACGGCCCAGACCGAGCAGATACACCCCTTTCGCTGCCCGGATAATGTTTGTTTCAATATCATGCTGTTGCCAGAAACGGGCCATCTCACGGGCTTGCCGCCGGCTCTTGAACAGTTGCGCATCATCAAAGGCGTGCATGGTCATCTCTTCTGTGGTGTGAATACTGATTGGGTGCGTATGCATGGCCTCAAGACGATTGGTCAGTGCGTGAATGCCCTCCGGTGTGATCATACGACGCGTTACCACCCGCCATAACAGCGGCTTTGCAGCTTGTTCTGGTTTTTCCGCCGGCCCTGACAGGGCGTCATCGCTGTTATCGGTTACATTACTATCGCTTACAGTACTATCGGCAACAGGCGTGGCGGGCAGGCTCGCCCGAACAATGGGCGATCGCAGCGCCGGCAGTGGGGGCTGCCAGGCCAGCCATGCAATACCGGCCAGCCCGGTCAACAGAAGCAGTCGCCACAGAAAGCTATACCATTTCATGCTTTGCTGTATGAATGCGCACAATCGATCAACAATGCGCGTTAGTTTCACCATGATGCTCAAGCTGGTAGAGCGCATTCATGCGCCGGATAATCTGCGAGAGCACATTCATTCGTGAGTGATCCAGATGCATGCGAAGACGCGGCAGATGTTGATAGCATTTATCATCCGATTTCGGCCAGTGGAACACCTGTTCAATCTTCCCATCGCTTAATACATCGGAAAACTCTGCATTCAGGCGGTTGAGCGCGTCATCGGACAACGGCGCCAGAAGGCGTAGCAATATACACTTACCGACATAGCGAAAACTATGGTAGTTCAAATAAAAATCACGGATATGAGCGACGGCTGTATCGACATTGTCTGTGTGATAAAGCAGATGTGTATCATCCGAATCAATCAGGCCATCTTTCACCAGACGCCGCATCCACGATTTCATAAACGGCCCCCAGTAATCATCGCCGGGCGCCTCCAGCATCACCACCGGCAACGGCGGATTACGGCCGGTCTGCAACAACGTCAATGTTTCAAATGCCTCGTCCAGCGTACCGAATCCGCCCGGCGTCAATACAACAGCATCACTCTCCTTGAGAAAAAACACCTTGCGGGTAAAGAAATACTGACAATAGAAATGACGCGGCGAGCCCACCATCACCGGGTTAGGCTGCTGCTCCATAGGCAGGTTGATGTTAATCGCAAAGGAGTTCTGCTCACCCGCACCTTCATTGGCCGCCTGCATCATACCACCACCGCCGCCGGTAATAATCATAAAGCCGGCATCTTTCAGGGCGCTGGCACAACTACGCGCCTGTTCATAACGCGGATGATCCTCCGCTGTTCTGGCCGAACCGAAAATAGCCACTTTACGGCATGCCTGATAGGGCGTGAATACATCCAGACCCTGGCGCAGTTCCGCCAGCATCTTGGATAACATTTTAATATCCACATTGTTATAGCCGCCGGATACCAGCCCTACTGTTTCAAGCATCAGGGCGCGCTTGTAGGGCGAGTCGTGTTCAAAATCCGCCAGCAGTTGCGCTACATGATCACGGATATCGTCTGGAATATCGTCAAGCACGATCGCCTTGCTCATGTCTTGTTCACCTTAACGCGCGTTGTGTATTTCATTTCGTGATGTGCATGTCATTTCGCCGCATTAATCACCACATCAATACGCCGGTTCATCGCACGCCCCCGGGCAAACTCGTTACTGGCAATCGGGCGTACTTCACCATAGCCCAGCGCTTTCAAACGTGTGCCATCGGCACCGGCGGCAATGAGAAAATCGCGCACGGCTTCGGCCCGCTTCAGCGATAATATCTGGTTCGACTTGACGCCGCCCTGGTTATCGGTATGCCCTTCAATACGCAGGTTACGATCCTGATAAATATCCATCGCCTCTTTTAATCGACCCAGCATATCGTAGTGCTTCGGATCAATCCTGCTTCTGCCCGATTTGAACTTGAGGCTGACCAGACGGATCAATAGTGAGCCATCAAGATTTACCAGAATATTGACCTCGCCCGGTTTAAACAATTTGCGCAACCGTTGCTGTCGTTTCTGCTCAAAGGTTTCGCGTTCCAGCTTGGCCTTGAACGCTTCCTTGATATTGGACACCTGATGCTGCTGCGCCTGTTTCATGGCGTCCGTCTGCGCCGCCAGATTGCTTTGAAGTTGCTGCTGATACTCTTTTTTCATCCGGCTCAGTTCCTGGCGGTGCGCCTTTCGTTCCTCAGCCAGCTCTCTGGTCAGCTTGTTGGCTGCCTTGAGCAGATCCCGGGCGGGAATATCTGTCAGCATCGCATCGCCGTGGCTGGCCATACCCAGAGCATGCGCCAGATCCAGTTTCATCTGTCTTGTTTTTAGCAGTAACTGTTCATGGCTGCCACGTTTCCTGCGCCACGCCTTCACCTGCTCAGCCACATGGATCGATTCGCGCGCCAGGTATAATCCCCGCTCGGGATGCGGCGGGATCTCCCCGCGTTTACCATTTTTAAAGGCTTCCAGTTCAGCCAGTTTATCTTTGGCCGCCTGATAAATATGCGGCGCATATTGCCTGGCATTGGCATTGGCCGCCTTGCCAATCACACTGGCAGTCAACCGGGCAAGCGAGGGGATCATCCCCTCCAGCGCCTGTCGGTAGGCCTCCAGTGCCTTGCCTGCGTACGTTGCAGTCTGATTCAACTCACCTTGCTCATGCGTCTTAATGGCCAGCGCCAGTTCACTATCCGCCGCCTCGACACGATCAACGGCGGACGAGTTTCTACTCGCCCTGCCCGATGATGCCAAAATCGTATTGACCACATCGGCATCACGATTCAGCGCCAACAGCCGGGAAAAACGCTGTCTGAAATCAGATGCAGTACGGCGAGCTTCCTGAATGGTTTCAGCCGCTTTAGCAAGTGCAGCATCGTGTTCCTGTTGCTTATGTTGTTCATCCGCCAGCATGGCTGCGCCCATGTAGGCCTCTGCCCGGTTCACTGTCTGCGGCGCGAAACGTTGGCTTTCACCATGCTTGAACAGGTCAATCTGCTGTTGTAGTTGCGACTGACTATATTCGGCTGCCTCTAGCGCCGTGCCCGGCTGCATGGCGGCCAACTGTATAGCGAGCAGCAGCATGGCAACCAACAGCGGCGGCATCCGGTAACGAGATTCAGGCAAGATTCAGCATCCTCTCCAGCGCCAGTCTGGCCCAACGTTTATGGCTCTGCGGCACACTGATCCGGTTATGGATGCTCAGGTTATCGCCATTGCCACGGATGCCGTCGCGAATCGCAGTCAAAGCGGCGCACAGCTGTTGCGGATCAGTACGGAACATCGTTGAACACATGCAGACCATCGGTGATAAAAACCAGATGGGGTGATCCGGAAAGCGGATTCGCAGCCGGTTAACCAGATTCAGTTCGGTGGCGATGGCGAACGACTGGCCCTTTTCCGCCTCTAATACACGCTTGATAATCATTTCAGTCGAGCCGACAAAATCGGCTGTTTCACATACGGCGCGGGAACATTCCGGGTGCGCCAGGATATGGATACCGGGATGATTACGCCGCATCGTATCGGCATGCTCCGGCTTGAACAGCTGATGCACGGAGCAAAAACCTTTCCATAGAATCAGACGCGCCTGCTCAATGGCTTCCGGAGCCTGACCACCCAGCGGCAGTGCCGGATCCCAGACAATCATATCCTCATCAGGCACGCCCATCGCCACCGCCGTATTTTCACCCAGATGCTGATCCGGGAAAAAGAGGATTTTTTCACGATTGTTCCAGCTCCACTGCATAACTTTCCGTGCATTGCCAGAGGTGCAGACAATGCCGCCGTGTTCACCGCAGAATGCTTTCAGGGCCGCCGTGGAATTGATATAGGTCACCGGCGTCACGGTTGTGTCGGGACTGATCACGCTGGAGAGTTCGCGCCAGCAGCGTGTCACCTGTTCATCATCAGCCATATCCGCCATCGAACAACCGGCGGCCAGATCGGGCAGAATCACAGCCTGATCATCAGCCGTCAGGATATCGGCGGTTTCAGCCATAAAATGCACGCCGCAGAAGATGATGTAAGGCGCGCTGGTTTCAGCCGCCTGCTGCGATAATTTGAGCGAATCACCGCTCACATCGGCAAAGACGAAAACCTCTTCGCGCTGATAATGGTGGCCCAGGATCAGCACTTGATCACCCAGTTCGGCTTTTAGTTGCTTGATTTGTTCAAGGATATCGATTTCGGGCGTATCGTATAGCTGCGTCAGCAGCGCCTGTGCATTCATAATGCCAAAGTTTCCGGTTGTAAGGCAGTCTTGTCAATTCGTCAGTTCACCTTCAACTCACATCTCCGGAACGCTCCGGCTATTTTGTTTTGCCGCTGGTTTTGCGAATATAGGCGATAATCTCGTCTTCCGGACTGCCTGTCATAAATTGCGAGGGCATGCGTGTTTCCGCCTTCGGGTCGCCTGTCAGCCCCTTAACTGCATGGGCAGTATTAAAATCCCATTGACGAATCTTTTTCTCATCCCAAACCCAGGGTACTCCCTTGATGTAGGTTTTAAAGACATAACGATATCCGGGATAGGTTCCCGCCCGGCGTCCGAGAATGCCTTTCAGACTTGGCCCGAACTTGTTCTTGCCCGTGGTGAAGTCGTGACACACCTTGCACTTTCTCTCCGCCCCTGCATGAACGGCACCAGACCACATCCCCGTCAACAGGATGATTACAAAAAAAATATAATAACGATAACGCGCCATCTCAGACCTCCGCAGATACAATTTGTCGTTTATTCAACCCCTGTCCCCTTCGGGTTCTCGGGCATTGGCGGCGGTTTGGCGCCGGTTAGAAATGCAGCCGCATCAAGGATATCCTGATCACTCAATTTGGCTGCCACATCCCGCATCTGTGCCATAAAATCATTGGCGCGGCCATACTCTTTCTTCCTCAGTGCAGCGCGTCGGAAAGATTTAAGTTCATGTGTCAGATAAAGGTAGTTCTGCCCGCTGAGCACTGGATAGAGCCTGCCTGCGCCATGCCCGTCATAGCCGTGGCAGACCTTGCAGGCGGCAATACTCCGCGCCCGGACGCCAAAATTGACAATTATTCTGCCGCGTCCGGGATTGCCAACGTTCACGCCATCCCGCCCGAGCCGGGCCAGATCCGAACCTTCATACGGCCACTTCAACGAATGCAGGAAGGCGGCGACATCCCTGCGCTGCTGCGCACTTAAGCCTTTAGCGATGCGATTCATCTGGTGCATCACATCATCGGTACGTCGGCCGGTAGCAAAGTCGGTCAACTGCTTGAGCAGATAAGTATAGGTCTGAGCTGCCGTTCTGGGCGTGGCAATATCCACAGCTCCCAGCCCCATACCATCGCTGCCATGACATTTCTGGCAGGCCGGAATCCGGTCATTCACCCCATAAGTAAAGATTTTCTTTCCCGCTTCGATACTGTTGCCGTTCTCTGCCGCATCAAGCGGCAGAGAAAAAAACAAGCCCAGCAGGATAAGGCAGATAACCTCTCTCTTCACGCGCCACATCGACATTCAACTCTCCAGATAGATAGTAATAGCACTCCCGCTCCCGACTACGAATGCTACGTCCGGATGAGAATCTATCAATCAGTTAAATCCTGTTGCAGATACAGATCCGCGTGCATCATAGGTGAACTCTGGGTACGCTTCGCTTTGATTTTTGAATGGGAGATATATTTATGCCTGCATATCGTTCACGCACCACCACTCATGGCCGCAATATGGCTGGCGCGCGCGCCCTGTGGCGCGCTACCGGCACCAAAGAAGGCGATTGGGATAAACCGATTATCGCCATTGCCAACTCCTTTACGCAGTTCGTGCCGGGTCATGTGCATCTCAAAGACCTGGGGCAGATGGTGGCTCGCGAAATAGAGGCTGCCGGTGGCGTGGCCAAGGAGTTCTCCACCATTGCCGTGGATGACGGCATCGCCATGGGTCATGGCGGCATGCTCTATTCGCTGCCAAGCCGCGAGATTATCGCTGATTCAGTCGAGTATATGTGTAACGCCCATTGCGCCGATGCGCTGGTCTGCATCTCCAATTGCGATAAAATAACGCCGGGCATGCTGATGGCGTCGATGCGGTTGAATATTCCGGTCGTATTTGTCTCCGGCGGCCCGATGGAAGCGGGCAAGGTGACGCTGAACAAGCGCGAACTGCATCTCGATCTGGTTGATGCCATGGTCAGGGCGGCTGATCCGCATGAATCGGATGAAGATGTCGCAGCCATCGAACGCTCGGCCTGCCCGACCTGCGGTTCCTGTTCCGGCATGTTCACAGCCAATTCGATGAACTGTTTGACCGAAGCCCTCGGTCTGGCTTTGCCCGGCAACGGTTCGCTGGTCGCCACCCATGCCGCCCGCAAAGAGCTGTTTTTGCATGCCGGTCGCCTCGTTGTTGATCTGGCCAAGCGCTATTATGAGCAGGGTGATGATTCTGTATTGCCGCGCTCCATTGCCACCTTTGAGGCGTTTGAAAATGCTATTGCACTGGATATCGCCATGGGCGGCTCCACCAACACCGTGCTGCATCTGCTGGCTATTGCTCAGGAAGCCGGCGTCGATTTCACCATGGCCGATATTGACCGCATGAGCCGCCGTATTCCTAATATCTGCAAGGTGTCGCCATCTTCCCCATATCACCTGGAGGATGTGCATCGCGCCGGCGGCATTATGTCGATTCTGGCTGAACTCAAACGCGCTGGCCTGCTGCATGGCGATGCCGGTTGCGTACATGCGCCAACGCTGGGCGCAGCGCTGGATGCATGGGATATTACCAACGAAGCGAATAAAGCAGCTCGGGAATTATATCTGGCTGCGCCCGGTGGCGTGCCATCGCTGCAGGCGTTTTCGCAATCCGAACAGTGGAAATCACTCGATGAAGATCGTGAATCAGGTTGCATCCGCGATGTACCCCATGCTTATTCACAGGAAGGCGGATTGGCTGTGCTCTACGGCAATATTGCCGAACATGGTTGTATCGTGAAAACTGCCGGCGTCGATGCATCCATCTGGACATTTACCGGTCGCGCCCGCGTATTTGAGTCGCAAGATGATGCCGTCACCGCCATTCTCAATGATAAAATCGTCGCCGGCGATGTGGTGGTGATTCGCTACGAAGGCCCGAAAGGCGGCCCCGGCATGCAGGAGATGCTCTACCCGACTTCCTACCTGAAATCCAAAGGCCTGGGCAAGGATTGCGCCCTGCTCACCGATGGACGTTTTTCAGGCGGCACCTCCGGCCTATCGATTGGCCACGCTTCACCGGAAGCTGCCGAGGGCGGCGCGATTGGACTGATTGAAGATGGTGACAGTATCGAAATTGATATTCCAGGCCGCACCATCCATCTGGCGATATCCGATGACGAACTGGCATCCCGCCGCGTTGCCATGCAGGCCAGAGGCGCTGATGCCTGGCAACCGCTTGATCGTGACCGGGTCGTTTCTAAAGCATTGCAAGCCTATGCAGCCCTGACCACCAGCGCTGATCGCGGTGCTGTGCGTGACTTGTCACAACTGACATCAAACAAAGCGTTGCCTTTTAACCTCAACTCTCGCCAAGACGCAAAGAACGCAAAGTAATACCAAGAAATATGCACTGCCTGGTAAATATTTTCTGATTTGCACAAAAAAGGCATTCCCGCGCAGGCGGGAATCCAGTGTGCGCATAAACACATAAAGGCTATGGAATCCCGCCTGCGCGGGATGACGGAAAGAACTTATGCAACGATTTATATGTAGCCGTTCAGATTGCCGCTGATTTCGTCAGCCTGTTTTGATCCGTGTGATGAAATATCGCATCATTCACCGGAATCCAAAGTTGCGTGTCTTCCTTATAACTGAAGCTGCCATCATCATGCATGCTGACATCCAGTTCATATTTCATTGTTTTGTAGGATGCATCGAGATATTGATTGGATAAAATGCCATATGTTTCAGAGCCAACCTCAGCCGACAGGTGAAAATTGCGACTATCCGGCTCGGCATCACCGCTGGCATTGATTAGCACGCCACGCGGCACCATAAAACAGCGCAGCACTTGCTTGTTGCCACCATCCCACAACCAGTAACCCAGCTCTTCATGGAATGCATCATCCTCGCCCAGACGCCAGGCTGTCATACTGTAGCGCAGGCCGTATAATTCCTGCGGCCCGTTCCGAACCGGCCCCAGCGGTTCAAATACAGCCCGTTCGCGGAATTTTGTCTCTTTTTCCTGGCTGTGAACTCTTGAGAAATCAACACCTTGATCCCCTTCCCATATTCCAGCTAATACAGCCAGTGGCCCGAGATTTTGTTTCATTGCATCGCTCATACTTCCTCCTTTTTAGCCCTGCTTATTTCGATACGCTTTGCCGCCTTATACCACGCTGCACTATTCGCATTGTCAAACGACAAGTGTGCGTCAAAATCATTCACCGCAAAGTACGCAGAGTTTCGCAGAGTAAAACCTAATCAATCGTTATAGACAGGCAACGATTCAGCATGCCC
>JALUWF010000284.1 GCA_027019785.1 Mariprofundus sp.
TCGGGGATGTATATGCGATACTGCCATACTTAAACTTGCCTCTTAACAATCTTCAGCATAAATGGTATATTTTACAGATATATCAGATAGATAGAGGTATTATTATGCAACAGGAAAATACAGACTTTTTTGCATGGCAGGCTCGTTTTGGAACAGAGGAAGCTTGTTTGAAATATCTTATCGAAGAGCGTTGGGGAAACGGGTTTATTTGTCCCAAATGTGGTCATGAGCATGCCCATTTTCTACCCAGCCGAAGCGCCCAGCAGTGCGCCGGCTGCCATCATCAGGTTTCAGTAACAGCAGGGACGCTGTTTCATTCAACCAACCTGCCATTGACCAAGTGGTTCTGGGCTATTTTTTGGATAGTTTCTGATAAAGGTGGTATTTCCGCAGTACGTTTATCGAAGCTTCTCAGCGTATCCTGGCCGACGGCAAGATCCATGTTGCGTAAGATCCGCACAGCCATGGGCCACCGCGATAGTTTGTACCGACTTAGTCAACTGGTTGAGGTTGATGATGCTCTGGTTGGCGGAAAACACAAAGGCAAAAGAGGACGTGGCGCACAAGGCAAGGCGCCGGTTTTGATTGGTTGCGAAAGTAGAGGTGAAAAAGCCGGGTTTATTTCCATGGCATCTGTTCAAAGCATTAACCATGAGACTGTCAGAGACTTTGCTAGGAGAAACTTGGAACCAGGCAGCGTGGTGAGAAGTGATGCGCTGGCTGCGCTTAACAGTCTTGCTGATACACAACAGCATGAAGCCCGTGTAACGCCACCGGAAAAAGTGGACGAGTGGCTGCCATGGGTGCATGTCGTTATTAGCAACTTGAAGCGATTCTTGCTGGGCACCTACCACGGAGTGTCTTCCACCCATTTACAGGAGTATCTCAACGAATTCTGTTACCGGTTTAATCGAAGGCAGTGGGAAGCGCAATTGCCCAATCGGCTGTTGAGCCTGTGTGCCATGCATTTGCCAGTACAAAATAAAGCTGAAAATTGTTAAGAGGCAAGTACTTAAATGGTTTCTATATCACCATCGGGCCGATTTCCGCCAACGACTGTGTCGAGATCGGCAGTAAAATGATCTTCAGCGTGGATGCGATCAGAGTTATCAATACTTCCATCCATGCTGGTTTTTTGGTGTACCGCAGTACAGTGCTTGCCTCCGCCGCAACCAAACCGGCCCGGGGCTATTTCTCCACGACCCTTGCCGGTGTATGCAGATACACTAATAATAACTACATGCATTTCGAAGTGGACACCCTGTGAGAGACCTGGCGATAATTTCGAATCGGCGAAAGCGCTGCACGCGCGGCTTCACGCTGATCGAGTTCATGGTGGTGATGGCGCTGATCAGTATC
>JALUWF010000285.1 GCA_027019785.1 Mariprofundus sp.
ATGAAAACAGGCAAGGCAACCGTGACGTTAAAACAGGGCGCGAAAGTTTAGGGCCTACGTAAGGCCGCGAAAAAAGAAGGTTTTGCTGCACGCGATATTACGCGATCTTGATGCTTTTGGTTCATATATGCATGATTGAAGTGATTCAATTGGATATTGTGCGCAAACTTTATATAGATTAACAGGGTGCAAACCATGACTGAAAGCAACCGCGTGGAATATAAACGGGAATTAACAGATGGCCTTGAAAAAGAGGTCGTCGCTTTTCTCAATGCGCGGGAGGGCGGACTGCTTTATATCGGTCTGGATGATGATGGCAAAGCTGTTGGCGTACAATGTTGCGACCAGCTTCAGCTAGCCATTAAAGACCGCCTGAAAAACAATATCCAGCCGTCCATAATGGGGCTTTTTGAAATCATCCATGAACAGCGGGATAGCAAGAACATTATCCGTATTACTATCGCCGGAGGGCTTGAAAAGCCGTATTATCTGAAAAAATTTGGTATGACCGAAAAAGGCTGTTACCTGCGTATCGGTAGTGCCGCTGAACCGATGCCCAAAGAGATGATCGAAAGCTTCTATGGCAAAAGGGTGCGCAACACTATCGGTCGTATGGAGTCGCCGCGCCGCGACCTTAGCTTTGAACAACTCAAGATTTATTACGAAACACGTGGCCTGCATTTGAATAATGCATTCATGAAAAATCTGGAACTACTCACCCCGGAAGACAAACCCAATTATGCAGCCTATCTGCTGGCCGATGACAACGGGGTATCCTTGCAAGTTGCCAAATACGCCGGAACTGACCGGGTCGATTTGATTGAAAATCGCGATTATGGCCGCTGCTCCCTTATTAAAGCACTCAAGTCGTTACTTGATCGCGTGGCAGTGGAGAATACGGTGTTTACCAAAATCACCTACCCGTTGCGGCAGGAGCAGGAGTTAATCAATTCCATCGCCATTCGCGAAGCGATTATCAATGCTGTTGTTCACAATGACTACTCCTACGGAGCTACCCCCAAGCTGGAGTTTTTCTCTGATCGAGCCGAAGTGACATCCATGGGCGGACTGCCCTATGGGGTGACTGAAGAGGACTTCTTTGGCGGTTGCTCTGTGCCGCGTAATAAAGAGATCATGCGCGTATTCCGGGATATGGAAATTGTTGAGCATCTGGGCTCGGGAGTACCCCGGATACTCAACGCTTATGGTAAGGAGGCCTTTGAGATTCGCGACAGTTACATTCGGATTATTTTTCGTTTTGCAGGAGCAAGATCCTCAAGGGATGATAAGCAGTCAGGGGTAGAGTCAGGGGTAGAGTCAGGGGTAGAGTCAGGGGTAGAGTCAGGGGTAGAGTCAGAGATGACATTGCGGATTTTTGCCCTGCTCAAGGCGCAGCCATTATCCAAAGCAGCAATTGCCAAAGCACTTGGCAAAGAAAAACCAACGCGCTATCTCAATGACCTGATGAAGAAACTGATCGCAAATGAACAAGTGGCGTATACGATCCCGGAGAAAGCCAATAGTCGTTTACAACAGTACCGATTGACCAACCTGGGTTTAGCGATACTTAAAAAGCCAAAGAAAGAACAATAAATCATGTATAGCCGAATAAAGAATAAATCCTGATGTATCGATTACATTTATTTACCCTCCTTGCCGTTCTACTGGCTGGCTGCACAGGTAGCCCTGCCGATGTGCAAGTCTGGGGAGGGCAGGGCAGTGAGCCGGGGCAGTTTAATGAGCCTTTTGATGTGGCGGTGGATGCGGACGGTTTTGTTTATGTCACCGATGTGCGCAATAATCGGGTGCAGAAATTCACAGCGGATGGCGGTTTTGTGCTGGCCTTCGGTCAGCAACAGTTTGAAAAGCCCGGCGGTATTGGCATCGGCCCGGATGGTACGGTGTGGGTCACCGATTACGATCTGGATCGTATTTTTCATTTTGATCCGAACGGAAAACTTCTCGGTGCATGGGGTGGTAAAGGCGATAAACCCGGTTTGTTCTCCGGCCCGACCGGGGTTGCTGCAAGCCGCAATGGCCGCATCTACGTGGCGGACTGGGGTAATCATCGCATTCAAAATGTTCTGCTGCAGTGATTGAACTGTCTAGGCATCTCATCCCCGGAAGCTCATACAAATCGGAAAAAATAGCCCCGGCGATTATTATCTATGCAGGGAAAGAGTGCTATCAAGTGGATGTCTTCACCACAGCAGTCCCCTGGAATGCATTGCAAGATCCTCATGTATTTTTCCTTAATCTTGCGTACAGAAATAAGAACATGTACGCTTACGGGGATCTTCACAGGAGATGAATTATGGAAACGATAAACTATACGGTATTTCGCAATCATCTAGCCTCCGCGTTGGACAAGGTGAACATGAATCACACGCCGGTTCTTATCACCCGCCAGAATGGTGCTCCTGCTGTGGTACTGTCACTTGAAGATTTCAAATCCTATGAAGAAACAGCATACCTGATGTCAAGCACAAAAAATGCGCAACGCCTCAATCAGGCCATTGAACAACTGGAAAATGGCAACGGTTCGGAGAAGCAGCTGATTGAATCATGAAGTTGATTTGGGCGGAAGAGGCGTGGGATGATTATCTGTACTGGCAAAATCAGGATAAAAAGCTGGTGAAACGGATCAACAATCTCATCAAGGATATTCAACGGCATCCGCATCAGGGTATAGGTGCGCCCGAACCCTTAAGGCATCAATGGTCTGGCTACTGGTCGCGGCGCATTACCAGAGAGCATCGATTGGTATATAAGGTCAACGAAGATGCAAT
Organism: Mariprofundus sp.; assembly: GCA_027019785.1. Taxonomy (GTDB): domain Bacteria; phylum Pseudomonadota; class Zetaproteobacteria; order Mariprofundales; family Mariprofundaceae; genus Mariprofundus. Next base: position 2,790 of record JALUWF010000285.1, read on the forward strand.
ACGCATTGCGCAATGCCGTTATCATTATGGATAATTAAATCAGTAAACTGATATGAGCAATCTCATCCCGAACACCTACCAAACGCTCAAGGAGCAGATAAAGACACTGTTTGCCCGGGGCAGGGAACATGCGCTTCGTTCTGTCAATACCATTCTGGTGCAAACCTATTGGCATATCGGCAGGCATATTGTGGAATATGAGCAGCAGGGTAATGTAAAAGCCGGGTACGGGAGTGCGTTACTCACCAAACTTTCAAAAGATTTAACGCTTGAATATGGCAAAGGCTTCAGTCGTTCCAATCTGTTTCAAATGCGGCAGTTTTATGTGCGGTTTCCAAAAATCCAGACACTGTCTGAACAATTGAGTTGGAGCCATTATTGTGAAATTCTGAAAGCTGATGATGAGATGGAACGCCATTTTTATCTGAAGTCAATAAAGTATTGGAAAATAACTGTGGCTAAAAAGCCCTTCTTTCCCACGAGGCCGGATGCTTCTCCGACCATCTACGCCTACAAAATCCTCAACGCGGCAGATCGGGAAGGTCTGCTCAAGGTGGGCTATACCACCCGCAATGCCAGGCAGCGGGTGGCAGAGCAGTTGAAAACATGCGGGTTGAAGTATGAAATTGTACTGGAAGAGGCTGCAATTCGCACCGATGGCACGGCATTCAGTGATCACGATGTGCATCGGGCGTTAAAACAGCAGGCGGCAGTGGAAAAAACGGCTCGCTATTTCGCGCAAATGGTTGTGGAACAACCCGACAGATCGCCGATTACAGTTGCCGGTTGAATGTGGATAATCATACCCTGCAACGCTTGATGAATGACGAAGCAGCCATGCAAGCCCTGATGAATATCGAGGGTTTCAGAACGCTCAATCAAGATATCGAAACCATCATCAACAAGTCGGAAGCGGTCAAGAAAGCGCGCAAGGAAAAGAACGATGAAACGATGTCACCACAGGAAAAAAAACAACTGACCGAAGAAGAAAAAGGTAAGGAGAAGCAGATGAAGTGTCATGTGTGCGGATGTGACATGAACGAAGAAAAATCGGATATGCCTTTCAAAATCAGCCAGCACAAGGTTGTTATTTTCAAGAAACTGCCTGTTTTTCAATGTGTCGGTTGCGGCGAGTTTTTGATTGCTGATCCTGTGATGGTTGAAGTGGAAGCATTGCTTGAAAAATCCATGCCTGAAACAGAATTGGATGTGCTGCGGTATGCGGATATGAAAAATGGATAGACAAGAAATCATCATTGCTGGTCTATCTGCTTGATTCGCACCTGCCGGATCTGCTGATCGGTTTTGCCATTGCCCTGATTGTGATCCGGGGCGGCATGGCCATTATCAAGGATGCAGCGAGCGAGAAAATACGCTTGGAATTCTGAAGCGGTTCCCAGACACTGCCATCCCGATGCAAGACCAGACACAGTCACACAAGGTTTGCACAGCCGGGATGTCCAGCTTAAAATGCCCACTGATAATATACATATTGAGGTTGCCTATGAAAACAAATGCTGTTGATTTGCGTCGGAATATGAAAGACATTATGCGAGCAGTCGGGCGCAACGAACCTGTGACTGTGCTATATCATGGCAAGGAAAAAGCCATGATTCTGCCCATTGAGCAAGCATCCCCGGCATCTGTTCGCAACCACGTTTTTTTTGGCATGAATCAAGATGACGACGCTGTCGAAAATGTTATCAACGGGTTGCGTAACGGGCGCTATTGATTCGATGCTATTTGATACCGATATTCTGATCTTTGTGTAGCGCGGCAATATCAAAGCCGCAGCGCTTGTCGAAGATGCCCGGCAACGCTACATCTTCACACAGACCTATATGGAATTACTGCAATTGTTCAAGTCATGAAGAAGGTAAAGGATAAAAATGTGTGTGCTGGCCTATGATTTTCTATTTTCTTGCTATTGAAATGATCCGGCCTTACTGTGGGCCACATGCGTTATCTGGCATGGATTGCTGTTTTCTCTCTGCAACTGGGCATGTTTGTCTGCGGGGCGGGTATTGATGTATGCGACGCAGCTGATGCGCCTGCTCAAACCTCCGCCCAAATCTTCAGCCAAATCCCTAACCAAATTGAAGAGGCTCCGTCACCATCTCAGTCTGATAACAGTCATTCAAATACCCCGATTAATACATGCGCTGCGCATGCGGCTCATGTGTTTTTGGGTCAACCGGCCTTTAATCAGGGGCAGCCGGATGGCGGTATTGAATCGATCCATCTGTTGGCCTCATTGAATCTCCCCGAGATTCTTCATTTAATCGAACAACCTCCCAAGTTTTTGCACAGCTGATTTTTTAATGTCTGAATCGCCAGCCTGATCTGCTTACGCTGATCAAGGGCTGCCGCGACCTGTTCAGGGCAGAAAAAATCAGCTTCCCCGTTTACCAATTCCAATTCACAGGGGGAAACTGTGCGTACACGTTTTATCATAACCGGAGTGCTGTTATGCACTCATCTGGCAATCCAACCGATTGATGCTCATGCCGATAGCTTGAAAGAAGTGATGGATACCGCTGCCAGAGAGCATCCCGAGCTGCAAATGGCGGAGCAACAGGTCAATGCGGCCAGAGGCAATCTGGATGAACAGGGGGCGTATGCCTATAACCCTGAACTGTCGCTGGAGCCGCAGCGCCGCCGCCTCAATGGCGGGGGCACATCCAACGACTATTATATCACCCTGTCTCAGGGTATCGAAACAGGCGGCAAGCGCGGCCTTAGAGAACAATCGGCGCAGGATGCGTTGAACGTCGCACGCCATAGTCAGGCGTTCGTGCGCCAACAACTGGTCGTGAAGGCAGCAAGGGCTTATGTGACGCTCTATTTCGCCAGTCACGCCTTTGAACTGCGCAGACAGCAGAGCGGAATGCTTGAAAAAGTAAGTCACGCGGTCGACAGGAAACTGGCGCTGGGCGAATCCAGTCAACTCGATGCCAATCTCGCCCAATCCGCCCTGGCATCGGCATTGAATGCAACCGCCGTTGCCCGACAGAACCTTACGCAAGCCAAACAAGGCTATCTGATTGCTCTGGGTAAAGTGAAATCAGATGTGTCCCTATCCAAACTGACACTGCCCGATTTAGATACTGGTTGGCAACCGCCGACAAAGGCCTATGAAACGGCGCTTGCATCGCGTCCCGATTTTGCGGCATTGCGAGCTAAACAGGCGCAATTCGATGCGCGGGCTGACCTGGCCAGTGCCGCACGCATTCCCGATGTTTCATTCAGTGCGATGGCTGGGCGTGAGGCGGGAGAACAATTGATTAAGCTGGGAATCACAGTGCCATTACCTGTACTCAATAGTCACCGTGGTGCTTATCGTGCTGCGCTGGCGGAGAAAGAACGGGTGAATACAGGGTTGGCATGGTCAAAACAGCAACTGCGTTATGCCGTGCAGAGCGTCCTGGATAATCATGCCAATGCCATGCGTGCGCTCTCAACGATGGAGAAAACAGGCATGCGGCAGAGCGCGCAAGACACGATTACGCTGGCTCAAAAAGCCTATGACGCCGGTGAACTCGATCTCGAAGAGCTGGTGGTGCATATCAGGCAGGGACTCGATGCTCGTATGACCGCGCTGGACATTATGAAACAGGGGTGGCTGGCCCGAATCCGGCTGGCCGAAGTGCTCGGTCATCCCGAATATATTCTTAAAGGAATCCAATCATGAAAACGCTACTTTTTTCCATTATGCTATTGATGGCGGCGACTGTGTTCGCTGCTGAAGCCGGCCAATCAACAGATGGCGCCGATACAGTCAAGCTAAGCCCGGCTCAGATTAAACAGGCAGGTATTACAACCACAAAGATACAACAACAATCCAGATCACAAACGATCACGGCACCGGGCGTAGTCGCTTTCAATGCTTATGCGTTGGCGGATATCACTACGCTGGTTGATAGCGTGGTGCATCAGCGCCATGTGCACCTGGGCGATCATGTGAAAAAAGGGCAAAAACTGGTGACACTCAACAGTACGGCTCTGGCTCAGGCCGAGGCGGCATATCTTCAGGCCAGAGCCGAACATCATCGCAGCAAACAGGAACTGGCGCGCCTGAAAACACTGGCAGGGCAAAATATTATCTCTCAGGCGCGATTACAACAGGCCGACAGCAATGAACAGACCGCGCATGCCAGACTCGCCGCTGCGAAAGCATCACTATACTCCTATGGCTTGAGCAGAAACGATATTTCCGGTTTGTTAAAACAGAACCGATACGGCTTGCTGAGCTTGCGGGCACCCCATGCCGGCACGGTTGTGGCGGATGATTTTCGGATGGGTCAACACATGGCTGCCGGCAGTCGTTTGATGCAGGTGATTGATGAGTCGCATGTATGGGTGGAGGTAAAAATTCCCGAATCACAACTATCCGAAATCAGACGTGGTCAGGCGGCCACGGTGCTTTTGAAGAGCGACAATAAGAAATATAGCGGTCATGTAATCAATATTCACCACCAGCTTGATCCGGCCACCCGAACGGCAGGGGTGCGCTTGCAAATAAAAAACAAGGCGGATGCGTTGCATCCGGGCATGTTTGTGCAATCAGAAATTTCCGTAGATTCTGCTGGCAACGCGCTGTTTCTGCCTGAGCGCGCCGTGCAACGGCAAGACAATAAAAGCATCGTGTTTATCCGCAATCCATCTGATAATAAAGGGAGCGAATTTGTCCGTCGTGTTGTCCGTGTCGGCAAACCCGAGGGCGGTTTCGTGCCTGTGTTTGATGGTGTGAAGGCAGGTGAAACGGTGGTGGTTGGCGGCTCATTTTCACTGATTTCAGAGCTGATGAAATCCAGCTTTGCAGACGAAGATTAGGAGCCTGCTGATATGTTTACCAAACTGATTGATTTGTCGGTCCATAACCGTCTGCTTGTCATGCTGCTATTGCTGGGCGGGCTTGGCTATGCTGTTTCCGTGGTTCCCAAGCTGAATCTCGATGCCTTTCCTGATGTCACCAATGTGCAGGTTACCATTAACACCGAGGCGCAGGGACTGGCCTCCGCCGAGGTGGAACAGTTGATCACCTATCCGATTGAAGCGGTGATGTATTCCCTGCCGGATGTGAAAGAGGTGCGTTCGATTTCAAAAACCGGTCTGTCTGTGATTACGGTGGTGTTCAAGGAGGGCACGGATATCTACTTTGCCCGACAACTGGTTTTCCAGAAGTTGCAGGAGGCGCGACAGAATGTGCCTGCATGGGCCGGGGTGCCTGGTATCGGACCGAACACCTCTGGTTTGGGGCAGGTGTTCCAGTACATTCTGAAAGCTGATCCGGGGGCAGGCTATGATGCGATGACCTTACGTGCTCTGAATGACTGGGTTGTGAAGCTGATGCTGATGCCGGTGGAAGGTGTGACCA
>JALUWF010000286.1 GCA_027019785.1 Mariprofundus sp.
ACAAAATGCTAATTTTTGTCATATTGAAACTTATGACCTTGTGCCTGATGAGTTGAAATGTGAGATTGAATTAAATTCAGGTAATGATAAAGCTAAAATTTTTAAATTTACTACCTGAAGTTACGAACTTTTTTAAAAAACAATTGAAATTCAATAAATATCTACAGTATCATATTGGAACTACCACCAACTATTCGTAATTTCATGAAAATAAAAGAATTAGCCGAGTTATATACAGACTATTTACTGTGTCAATTATCACAAGCTAGCTCTACAATGTGTGCAGAAATGTTAGATAATACAATCAAGCATGATAGTTTTTCAAGAATGCTACAAGTTGGTGATTACAGTAGTCAATATGTTTGGAATAAAGGAAAGAATCTTTTAAATAAAAATAATTCTAGTTATAGAATACTATCACTTGATAACACCATAATTCATAAGCCAGATAGTAAAGTTAATGAAGTTGTAAATTGGTTTTATGATCATTCGGTAGGAAGAGCTGTAAAAGGCATAAATCTTATAAGTGCTTTAATTCATACAGCTAATACTGATGTTCCTGTATGTTTTGAAGTACAAACTAAAGATCAGCTGATAGTCGCCAAAGATAAGCATGATAAAGATAGATTGAAACGAAAGTCTCGTTATACAATAAATCAACTATCAAGAAAACTTGTTTTGCAAGTACTAAAAAGTGCTGGTAAATTTAACTATCTTGTAGCAGATAGATATTTTGCATCTAAAGACAATTTAAGATTTTTCAACAAACATAAGGTTAAGTATGTCATAGGCATAACAAGCAATAGATTGGTTGCTAGATGTAAGGCAGATGCTCTTGCTGGTAATTATTGTAGGATAAATGAATTAGAATTATCAGAAAATGAGACTATAAAAGTTTATTTAAAAGATATAAACTATAGTCTTGTGGTTACTCGCCAAGTCTTCAAAAACGGAGATAATTCTGTGGGTGAGATATATTTAATTACTAATGATCTTAGCCTAGAGAGTAACCACATAGAAGAGATCTATCAAAAAAGATGGAATATTGAAACTTATCATCGAAGCATTAAACAAAATGCTAGTCTTAGCAAGTCACCGACCTCTGTAATTACCACCCAGAAGAATCATATAGGATTATCTATAGGAGCTTTCTGTGAACTTGAGAAACTCAAATTAGCCTCAAATAAAAATCATTATGCTTTGAAGAGAAAAATGCTTATAGCCGCTAATCAAGCTAGTCAAAAAGAATTGCTTAAATTAAAAGGATTATTCAAAATGTCTGCTTAAAATTAAAAGTTCGTAACTTCAGTCATTTAAGCCCTATTGGTTCATACTAGGAATTAAGTAAAA
>JALUWF010000287.1 GCA_027019785.1 Mariprofundus sp.
AGGAGGTTCACATGTTTGCGACCAATGTGCGTAATTTAAAAAAGAACCCGTCACTGGCTTTGAGGCAGGCGGAACAAGCACCTGTACTGGTACTCAAAGGCGATGAGCCCAATGCGCTTATCATACATTTGGATAAGTCGGGGATGGGTAATGAGCAGGTGTTTCGCCCTGCAATTGCGGCCACCTTGTATAAGGATAAAACCCTGTCGCTTGGAGCTGCAGCTCGGTTAAGCGGTTTATCACTGACGCAATTCGTTGATCATCTGTCCGGTCTTGGTATTGACCTTGTGCAGATGGATGAAACGACTGAACAGGAAATACGGGATATTGGCGCATGGCTCGCATCATAGTCGATGCCGGCCCTCTCATTGCATTTGCCAGGGTCAATCAAATTGATTTGTTTCGACACCTGTTTGGCGTGATTACTATCACACCATCGGTGCGGCAGGAGTGTATGGCAAAGCCATGTGCCGAGCGAGATGTCTTGAGTGATGCGATGCAGGCAGACTGGTTGAATGTATGTAGTCCGGGTTCACTTGAGCAGCCACTATCACTTAGTCTGGGTGATGGGGAACGCGATTCTATCCATCTGGCTTTGGAAGATGTGCCGGACAGCTTACTCATCATCGATGATTTCCTGGCGAGAAAACAGGCTATTCGACTGAATTTATCTGTGATGGGCACAGTTCGCATGCTATACATCGCAGAGCAGCGAGATCTTATCAGCAGCGCAGAAACGATGATATCGGATATGAGCAAGCATGGTTATCGCATTTCAATAGAGATCCTTGAAAAGATTCGTAGCTTCGGGAGTTAAGGCAATAAAATTGATAAATTTCATGCGTGGGCTACAATGTGGCGACGCAATATTATAAGGAGGTTTATCATGGCTGCAAATGCCGTTGTACGCGCTCGAATAGACGAGCATATTAAAGAAGAAGCATCTGCTGTGCTTGCAACTATGGGGCTTACTGTGTCTGATGCATTTCGCATGATGATGACCCGAGTCGCAAGGGAAAAGGCATTGCCTTTTGAGCCTCTGGTTCCCAACGCTGAAACTATTGCAGCCATGAAGGAAGCTAGACGGGGTGATCTGGCTAGTTTTAACAGTGTTGATGCCTTAGTGGCTGATCTAAATGCGGAGGATTTATCGTAAGCCCGATGATGAAGTTCTTCAACTGGTGCGTATAGGCTCACATAGCGAACTTGGCCTGTAACGATGATACATTTTCAGTGATCCCATGCTCAGGTGGCCTGTCGTGACTTTCTCCACAGAAATTCACGGAAGCTGCGTTGCGCCAGGATGAATTCTTCGTATGGCTTGTGGTTGATGATAAAGCGCACGGCAAT
>JALUWF010000288.1 GCA_027019785.1 Mariprofundus sp.
TGCCATGCAGATACACGTTCTTTAGCCGACTGACCGAATTGCGCACCAATACGACTAAGAAACTGAGGAGAAAAACCGATATTTCCCGCCATGGATATAGCGATGATAAACAGCATCGAAAAAAACATCACCGGTCTGCAAACCTGAAGCCACGGTATCCGGTTCCGGATCGCCATACTGTAACGCAGTGTTGCTAACATGCCGGCATAAAAACGGCTTTCATCAGGAGTTCATATGGTTGTTTTTTCATAAGAACATTCATAAGAACAAACAAAGCAAAACTCAGGCCAATACCCGCACGAGAAAATTATTTTTTAGGTAGTCTGATTACGCGTTGTTATAGTTCCTGGGTAATTTTATCCGACAAAGCCGATTTAATAATGCAGTACCCCATATCTTCTAAACACTGGGAAATATGCTGGTATATATCCAAACACGGCGTGCTGTAAGCTCTCATCGTTTTCTCCCCGAATTCATGAATAATCCGGGCTGAAGCCAATCAGCGAGGCTTTGGAAAAGAATATTGCATGTTAAAAAGAGCGCGAATCAATTTGGTCGGACCACTCCCTGAGCGATAATTCGTGCCTTGATTTTGGTTGATGAATTCTTTGGGTTATAATGAACTTGCACAATCTTTTTGCCTTGAGCTTTTAAATAATTTTCAACACCCTCATTATGAGGTTTTTTCCCCCAGTCTTCGCCAATCACAAAAATATCAGCCTTAACCTCCTTACATACAGCGATATAATCCAGTTTATGGTAAGGAAGCACAATATTCACACAGCGCAGAGCTTTGAGCATTTGCATACGTTGTTCGAGAGGAATGGCCGGAACAAGAGGCTTATACAATTTGACGACTTCATCAGAAGCGACACCAACAGCAACAGTATTGCCTAAGCTTGCGCAGTATTCCAGCAACGCCAGATGACCAACATGCAATAAATCAAATGTACCTACAGTATAAACAACCATTATGAATTAAAACCCCTTTGATAGTATTAACTTCACCGCTAGAGTAACACACATCAAGCTAAGAAATTAGCGAATAGTTTTTTAAGGAATATAATGACCACAGAAGCTCAACAGCCAACCATACTCTCTTACGTAAAAGATATTCCCAATCTTTGCTCTCTTGCAGGCTTGGCTTGTACAATTCTTGCCATTTATTTTTGTATTCAAGGTGTTTATGCCGCTGCCATGATTGGCATGATTTGGGCGGTTGTTTTTGATTGGGCTGATGGGCTTGTGGCGCGAAGAATGAAGGGACGCACAGGTGATGATCGTAAGTTTGGCGGGCAACTTGATGTATCGATTGATATTGTCAGCTATGGCGTTACGCCTGCGATTCTTCTTTTAAGCTATGGTGAATTTTCTTTGCAATATTTGATTGGCTCATTTCTGATGGTGGCGACCAGTGCATTACGATTGAGTTATTTTAGTACGTTCGGTCTTGCTGGCGGAACAAAATACACCGGCTTGGCACTGGATAATAATAGTATATTACTGGTCTTTATCGTGTTGTTTTCCAGCTTTTTTGAGAAGGATGTGTTTGCCATCATTCTGTATGTCTGCTGCATGATTATTATCGTCTTGAATGTATCACAAATTAAAACACCAAAACTATCGGGGAACCCGAGAAATGTGGTGATTCTGGCAATCTATACCCTTGGAATAACCGCTATATACAGTTGGCAGCTTTTATAAGTGGTCCCGTCTGACCAGCTTGCAATGATGTGTTGATAGAATCTAACGAATAACTGGGGAAATCGTGAAAATAACACCGAATGTCGTAGCGCAAAATACAAGTGTGGCATATAAACTTACGCTAAAGAACACCAGTAATATTGAGTCTATCGAAGTCCTCTCACGCAGTAATTATTATCATAAAGACAGCCTCGATTATACGATTAAAAATAGTAGGATTTTGTTTACATACAACATGCCCCATATCGGGGAATTTGTTATCAAGGTGAATTTTACCTATAAAGAATCAAAAATCGTTTGTCTGTATTGCCTGGATAAAGAGATGATGAAATTAAGACCATTAAAGGGTGATTTACATATGCACTCCATCCGTTCAGATGGGAGAGCAACACCTTTTGCTATGGTAATAGCTTCTTTAGGCGCTGGCATGGACTTTGTAAGCGTTACAGACCATGACAATTATGATGGTTCACTTCAGGCTATAAAAAAAGTAAAAGAGCATGATATTGATGTTTTGGCATTGGCGGGTGAAGAGGTCAGTGTTGGTGGCAAGAAAGATATGTCTATTGCATTAGGGAATGGACATATCTTGTCTATTCATGCCAATCAGTCCATAGAAGAACAAAGGCAAGACAGTGAAAAATATGAGGCTGAGCTTCACGATATAGCCGAAGCATTAAAATCAGAAGATATTGATAAAAACATTGATCCTGCGCATTATGCAAAGAATATTTGGGTGATCGATAAGATCAAAGAAGCACAGGGTGTTGCAATATTAGCCCACCCCAACTGGGTTTATCGTGATGGTAAATATCATCTCCATCAAGCTTTTTATAAAGAGATGTTGAAAAGCTCACATCTGGATGGTGTTGAAGTTTTTGGTGAGGAAAAAATAAAAGAACATAACAATATGACACATTTAACAGCACTTCAAACTAAAAACAGTCATAAATATTTAGCACCATTTGGTAACTCTGATGCACATGATAGTGATCATGAAGTAGGTGAACGATTTACGATTCTTTTTGTGAAAGAAAAATCTGCTTCAGGTATTATCACAGCTATCACAGATGGACTTGCTTGTGCTGTGTGTAAACGCGGCAATGATGAACATCAATTTATAGGAAAAGATGCGCTGGCTCAATATGTCTATTTTTTAATTAAAGAGTATTATCCTAAGCATTCTCGCCTTAAAAGCAGACTAGCCAAGCTTTATATTGATCAATTAATCAATGGGGAAAAATTCGATCGTAAGATACAAATTGTTAAAGAAAGGTTAGAGACGCACACAACCAGTTTTTTTCAAGCTTGATATTGTTGATTCATCCTTGATTTTTTCTCATACAATCCAAACCTTTAAGCGAACCGCGAATGGACACGAATACACGCAAATAAAATCAACACCTTGAACCAAAAAAAAGATATTTTAATGCGATTGCCCTGAGCCAATAGCTGCCATCAGCAGTCTTCCTGATTCAATTACGGCATTACGTCTTATATTCTCCAAACCCGGACAGCAAGCTGGCAAATGATTTAGGTGCGTATTTTTCGAAGCTTCCCTGATCGGCAAACACAAAGTCGAAAACCACATCAGATTGCACTCTGTTTATATCCTCACACCACTGCTTCAGCCGAGCCATTTTCCGTGGCACATCCAAATCCTCCAACCCCTTGGTTTCGACCACCACGATTCGATTATCTGACAGCTTCACCATAAAATCGGGGTAGTAGTTTGAAATATCGCCATCAGCATTCACAAAATCCAGCTTGAAATGCACCGCCAGATAGTTTTTTGCATACGAAACCACATCATTGCAATCCTCAAGAAAGCTGGCGAATTGAAGCTCGAAGTGACTGTCGCCAATGATCCGATTAAACACGCTCTTCTTCGATATCAAATATCCCTGATCTTTCACAACAAAGGGGCGGGTCTGGCGTAATTTGATGCTATCGCGGATTTCTGCGTCACCCTTATCCTTCACCGTCAGGTCGTTAACCGCCTTTTTGAAAGTCTCGATCACAGTTTTTGTCGCTGCCAGTTCAGACAAGTTTCGTAGCGTATTGGGCGAATCCATATCCACCGATTTGCCAAACAGGTCATTGCGTACAAATGCTTTGACCTTCCCATATAGAACGTCATACCCGCTCACCAGACGCAATTCCTTCATAACCGTCTGCGCAAAATAGCCAATCACGCTGCGATAATCCGCAACCCCTGCTGAATCCAGAATCGTTGTATGCGTCACCTTAACCGTGGTGATATCTTTGAACACAATCTCTCGCTGTTCTTCCTCGCTAAATTGTTGATAGATGACGGTCTGAAATGTTATTGCCCCGAAATCGAGGTCAGCAAGGTTTTTATATTCCCGATACACACGCGGTGAGAGTATCGGGATTTCAATATCCAGTGCATCAATATCCTTGTTCTCATTATCGTGATCGACTTCAACGACCAATGGCGCTTTCGGGCCGGTTCCTTCACCCATCGCCTTATGTTCCAGTTCCACGCCTTCGGCCTGGATGGACTCGACAAAATCCATGAAAGCATCAGTGCCAACCACGCTGACCTGTTCTTCCAAGCCGCCCGGATACATTTTTCGCAAACCACGCCCCAGCGTCTGTTCCGGCAGTATATTGCTTTTGGCCGAATAGGCGCGCAATCCGACAATCGTGGTCACATTGCGTACATCCCAGCCCTCTTTCAGCATCAACACGGATACAATCGCTTTATACGGGCTGGAGGCATCATCGATCGCATTGGACTGTCGACGCAATTTCTCCAATTCCTCTTTTGCCTTACCCGAAGCCGCCTCAGAAATGTCACCATTATTCTTGGTGTGGATCACCAACACCCCATCTTTCAATTCCGGATAGCGGCTCTCCAGATAGGCCGCAACATCATCGCAATTGCGCGTATCGTCGGTCATCACAAACAAGATTGCTTTCTTGCCAAGCTTTTGATGTTCCTCAAACGTCTTGCGCCACTCAATTACTCCGAGATCAATATAATCGGCATATTTCTCTGTGTATTTTGCGCTCTGCTTTTCTGAGAGTTTTGCCCGGCTGGCGGCATCAGGCAGCACCGGATGCTTAACTACATTTTGTAAAATCGCTTCCACCAACGGATAGTCAGACACGGTCTGCACAAAAATAGCGCCGTTGTTATGCTTCGGTGTTGCCGTTACATCCAGTTGCAAACTCAAAGCGCCACCCTTCTGCAACAGCCGGTTATGAATATCCTCAATGGATTTAAACCATGCCAGTCTTGCATCATGGATATGATGCGCTTCGTCATTTAACACCATCAACTCGTCGATATCTCGTACGATCATGCCCAAATCCACTTTGGAATCTGTGGTTGCGCCGGTGGGGCGCTTACCCAGAAAATAGTCCATTGTATCATCATCCTCGGGGGATGGAGGAATATCCTCACCCGAATAGACGCGGTGAATATTGGTCAGAAAGATATTACCTGTTGGTTGCGAGACGCGTACTTCATCCTGAAGGTGCAGGGTTAACTGAAAGTCATCGCGCCAGTTGCGTCCGTCAAAACCATTATCGGGAATAACCGGGTCTTCAAAGAAAATACGCAAGCCCTGAAAATCTTTATAGATACGATCCAGCACAATGATATTCGGTGTAATGACCAGAAAATTGCGCGCCAGTTCAGAACCCGGCTCGTACAAACGATGAAAGAAACTCCAGGCCAGCGCCAGACTCATCACTTTGGTCTTGCCACTACCCGTGGCCATTTTTACAACATAACGCCGCCATGATTCATCAAACATCTGCGCCGATACCGCACCGCTGCTATCAAAGCGCATCAAATCAAATTTATCCTTCGCCCCGACCACATATCCACCGTCACGAAACTCTTGAACCTTGCGCCGAAGCTGATGCACCAGCGGCGGCATAAGCTTTTCCGCACTCGAATCGCGCAATACTTCGTCAGCAGGGAACCAGCGAACTTCGGGGTCTAGGATGGCATGCGGGGAATCGGGGAAATCAGGATGCAGCGCCATCTATTTCCCCTCCAAGCGCCGGATACAGCCATCGTCCATGAGTATGCCCATTTGACGAATAGCAACTTGATTGAGTTTAATTAGCCGTTCCGGCTGGGCCACGCCTTCATGGATAAAGTGGGCATTCAGACTTTCCATATTGGCCAGGCAGACCAGTTGAGCGCCGTTGGCAAAGTCGCGAATATTTCCCTTCTCAGCCGGGTTGGCATCACGCCATTGTTTGGCCGTTTTTCCAAACAGCGCCATATTCAGCACATCGGCTTCGCTGGCATAAACCAGGTTCACCTGCATGGCAGTCAGCTCTGGAGGGATCAGATTCGCCTTAATCGCATCTGTATGAATACGATAATTGATCTTTGCCAGATTGCGCCGGATGTCCCAGCCCAGTTGGGCTTTCTCAGTATCCTTGAGTCGCTGGAATTCCTTGATCAGATAAAGTTTGAACTCGACCGACACCCATGAGGCAAACTCGAAGGCGATATCCTTGTGGGCGAAGGTGCCGCCATATCTGCCAGTTTTGGAAATGATCCCAATGGCTCCTGTTTGGGTAGTCCATCGTTTCGGAGTCAGGGAAAAACTGTTCAATCCGGACTGATTTTTAATTCCATCGAATTCGATGGAATTAAACTCGGGGTTATTCAACTGCTCCCATATGCCCAGAAACTCGATGGTATTACGATTACGCATCCAGTTCTGAATGATGTAATCCCCTCGGGCAGCATCCCGATGGCGAGCAATATCAGTCAGGGAAATGAAATCATCTTCCTGATAATGATATACAGTCACCGCCGTGGACAACACCTCAATTTTCGCCATAATTACTTCCTTTCACAGATGAACAACCGTAAGCTCGTGCTTTCCTGCTAACAAATCGAGTTCTTCGGTTTGCATACTCACAACATACGGTAAAGCAGGAGGATTAGGGAAGTCATCATAGGAAGTTATGGCAACAAATGGTTCGCTGTCACGACCGGAATGTCCTGGGCAATCGGATTGAAATCCGGACTTTTTCGGAATTGCTTGAAATCCCCGCAAGGGTGGCCCATGACATTCCACTTCAATCTGGAGTAGGCGTTTATGAACTCCGAAACAATGAGCACATCAATATAAATTTGGCATTTTGCAGCAAGGATTCTTGCAAACGCTTGCGAATATGTCGCAACTCTCCGATTCCTCGGTTTTTGCGGACCAAAGACAAGCATCCAGATATTGGTATCCAGCAACAGTTTATCTTCGGGTTTAAATTTGTAGCTGGCGACCGCGATTATCGGTGGCGAACAGATTAAACTGCCGCTCTGTATCTTCCGGCTTTTCGGCGCGCGGCTCATCCACCTGCTCAATGGTCTGAAACGGCAGCACGATATTGCAGACATCAGCAGTTTTGCCATTCCACACCAGTTCCACTTCCCGTTTATCTTCAAACAGCAGAAAGCGGTATTTCTCCGGCAACGGTTTATCAGCCTCAATAAAGCGGATAATCCTCCTGTTGCTCCTGCTCCGTCAGTCTGGCCATCGACTAATTCTCACTCCTGCGCACCTGTTGATTCCGGCATAGTCTAATCCAACATAGCCGGAACCAACGAGGAAAATCTAAAAACCCTAGCCACTGATTCCACGAATTAACACTGATTAAAACATTAAAGCACTTTTCGCTGTACAGATATTTTTCGTAAGGTACTAAACCAAATGAATCAGGTGAATACCGATTTAATCTCTGATGACATTTACAAGCTGCTCGAAAGCAAGCTGCTGCTGTTCGCCGGTCGCCATATTTTTAAGTGTGGCCACGCCTGCCTGCATTTCATCTTTGCCGATGACGACAACAAAACGTGCGCCTTCACGATCGGCCGCCTTGAACTGACGTTTGGCGCTGCCTCCGCCGCAATGCACCACACTGAAACCGTGTTGGCGCAATTTAGCCGCCTGTTGCAGCGAGTAAGGAATTACCTGTTCACCCAACACTACCACAGCAATATCGACAACAGCCGGTTCAGAATCGCCCAGCAACATAGCCAGCCGCTCCAGACCAGCGGCAAAACCGATGGCAGTGGTGGCGGGGCCACCCAGTTCTTCAATTAAACCATCGTAACGACCGCCGGCCAGCACCGTGCCCTGCGCGCCCAGTTGATCGGTGACGATTTCAAAGGCGGTGCGATTATAATAATCCAGGCCACGCACAATGCGGGCATTGATATGATAGGGCACCTGCAGCGCCTTTAAGCCTGCCTGCAATCCGGCAAAATGGGATTCACACGATGCGCACAGGTGGTTGACCATTTCCGGCGCAGCAGATAGTTCCGCCTGGCAGGAGGCGACCTTGCAATCGAGCACGCGCATGGGGTTTTTATCCATACGTTCCTTGCAGGTTTCGCACAGTAAATCAGCGCGTTCATGCAAATAAGCCACCAGCGCTTCACGGTAAGCAGGGCGACAAGCGGTGCAACCCAGCGAATTGATTTCTAACTGCAATCCACCAATGCCCAGTTCGGAGAGAAACGCATGCGCCATGGCCAGAATCTCGGCATCTTCCAACGGGCCTGGTGCACCGAACATCTCCACGCCAATCTGCTGAAATTGCCGTAACCGCCCTTTCTGTGGTCGCTCGCGGCGGAACATCGGGCCGATATAAAACCAGCGCTGCCCGCCAGAACGCGTCAGCCCACCCTGCAAATAGGCGCGTACAGCACCCGCCGTACCCTCCGGCCTGAGGCAAATATGATCACCGCCCTGATCGGTAAAGGCGTACATCTCTTTGGATACAATATCGGTGGCTTCGCCAATAGAGCGCACAAACAGTTCGGTAGGCTCCAGCACCGGCAAACGCACTTCGGAAAAGGCATAGGTGCCAAACACCTTGCGCGCCGCCGCCTCCACCCGCTGCCAGGCCCGCACCTCTGCGGGCAGCCCATCATGAATGCCTCGAATACTCTGCAGTTTTTTAGCTGCCATTGGCGTTGTTCTCCTGTTGTTCCCGTATCGCAGCGGCACGACGTTCCACATCCTCAACCAGCTGATCAATCATATTGGCAGTTTTCACCTTCTCGGATTTTTCGCCATCGCGGTACATCATATGCACCGGATAACCGCCGGTGATGCCGACATCCACTTCTTTGGCTTCACCGGGGCCGTTGACCACGCAACCGATCACCGCCACATCAATATTTTCTTGAATATGCGCCAGGCGCTGCTCCAGTTCAGCCACGATTTCAATCACATTGAATTTCTGTCGGGCGCAACTCGGGCAGGCGATCAGATTGACACCCCTGTGGCGCAGGCCAAGCGATTTCAAAATTTCAAAACCAACCTTTACCTCCTGTTCAGGCTCTGCCGCCAGCGAGACGCGAATGGTATCGCCAATGCCGTCGGCCAACAGCAGCCCTAATCCGATGGATGATTTGACGGTGCCACCGAACTGGCTGCCGGATTCGGTAATGCCCAGATGTAGCGGATAATCCACCTGCCCAGCCAGTTTGCGATAAGCAGTGACCGTCATGGGAATATTGCTGGCTTTCAGTGACACCTTGATATCGTAAAAATTCATATCCTCCAGAATATGGATATGACTTAACGCGGAGGCCACCATGGCATCGGCACAGGGCTCACCGTATTGCTCATTGAACTCTTTTTCCAGCGAACCGGCATTGACACCAATACGAATCGAAATACCACGCTCCGCCGTCGCTTTGACCACCCGCTCGACCCGCTCGCGGCCGCCTATATTCCCGGGATTAAGACGCAGACCATGCACGCCGGCATCGAGCGCAGCCAGCGCCATTTTGTAGCTGAAATGAATATCAGCGATAATGGGAACATCGGTCTGATTAAGAATCTCCGGCATGGCCGCTGCCGAATCCGGATCGGGCACGGACACGCGCACAATATCAGCGCCGGCATCCTCCAGCCGTTTAATTTGCGCTACGGTGGCGTCAATGTCGGTGGTCAGCGTATTGGTCATCGACTGCACAGCAATGGGCGCATCACCGCCAACTTTTACTGCTCCGACCTCTACCTGCCTGGTGTGGTGTCGTGGTAAAACTATCGTATCCTGCATATGACTCCTCTTTGGCTAACGCTATTCGGCCCGCTGTTGAGCTTCATCTGTTCGGGCAATGGGCCCTCGTACCTTTACTTTGCTTCCTGCAGAAGCGTTAAGCGCTCCTGCAACTGCTGCGCCCGGCGCAATGATTCAACGTATTCTGACTCTTCAGGCGCCAATGCGACCGCATCATTCCAGTATTGAATGGCATGTTCCAGTTGTTCATGTTGAAACGCGCGACTGCCTTTGGCAAACAGTGCGGCTGCTTCTATTTTTATTTTCTTCTCTACCTGGGCCAACAGTTGATTTGCCCCCTTGCCGCCATTAAGACGATAGATATGGGCCAGATGTCTGGCCTGCAACAGTTCCCTTGCCTTCAGGGCCTTCTGAATCTGATCAACGCTCACCTCTTTCGGATGGTTGACGCGTTTGCGTATGACCGGACTGACCACACGCGATGCGGAGGCGCGTCGTTGTGGTATATGCAGGAATGACGGCATTTTCCGTTTGATGGAGGCCAGCAGTTTTTTTCCCTTGATGCTACCCGGTTGCAAACGCAAATAGGATTCAATCTCAATGTAGGCTATCTCGGGCCTGTTTCTGGCCAAAAAGTGTAACGCTTCGCGAAATGCCTGATTGGCACGATCATCCAGCAGATCATCATAATGCTCACGCAGACGTTCATAGACCTCATCCAGTCGGTTCATACCGAGTGGCGGCGTATAGGCGGCGGCATAGTCCAACAGCGTACGATCCTCCTTTCTGCGCTGTGCTAGCAACTGTTCCAGTCGCCGCTGACGCATATGTTGTTCCATCACGTCCCTTTTTTGTTGCATCGCCTCCGGCTTGATGGTGACAGCCCTGGCCTGATCATAGGCCCACATCGCTTCCGACCAGCGCCGCTGTTTTTCCAGCCCTTTGGCCATGCGCAGAAAGTGGGTGAAGATCCGTCTGCGCGCCGGTTCGATTTTTTTATCCAGCAGTTGGTGCGCTTGTTTGTAATCAGGATTGGATTTGCGCATGGCCAGTACGCGCGCTCTGGCCCGCATAATCCGCCCCCGCTTGAAATCATGCCGGATGACAACATAGGTGTTCATCACATTGAATGCTTCACTGCCCTTGGCCAGCAGGCCGTCGACAGTCGTGTTCAGGCTGGCTCTGTCCATCTGACAAGCAGCAAGCATGATAGTGATGGCAATGTAACAACAGCATCGAAGCATGATCAGGCAGCTCCGTCGACAAGGAGTGTCGACGCCGATGATTCAGAATCCAGTTCGAGATTCAATGCCAAATCCACCACGTGTTCAATATCCTGCTGCACAGACCGGCTGCAAACCGCCACATAGCCGATCTCCATCTCCTTGCTGACGCCCTTGATTTTTCGTACGCCAATACCAAAAAAATCAAAGCCGTCACCCAGCAATGTAAAGGTATCACGGGACATTACCAGTTGGCCGCCCTGACCGATTCCACTCATGCGCGAGGCCACGTTCACCGCATCGCCAATCACAGTATATTCCAGACGTTTGGCTGCGCCGATATTACCGACAATGGCAGCCCCGCAATTCAGTCCGAATCTGAAACTTATCGGATCACCGTCAGGCCGTTTGTCACCCAGTTGCTCGCAGGCACTGGCCATCGCCAGCCCGGCCAGCGCCGCCCGCCGCATATGATCAGCTTCAATCACCGGATGGTTGAAAACAGCCATCACCGCATCACCGATATATTTATCCACATGACCGCCGTAATAGGTGATCACGCGGTGAAATACCTCAAAATGCCGGTTCAACAGCGTCACGACAGCTTCTGTCGTGGTGGATTCGGAAAAGGATGTGAAACGCACCATATCGGCAAACAGTACCGATACCTCCTGACGATGGCTCTGCATCTGCACATCGCCGCTTTCAAAAACATCATTGATCAACTTCGGGTTCAGATATCGACCAAACACATTGCGCAGCTCTTCCTTGTGAGCCAGTTCTTTCGCCATAACATTAAACTGGGACAAGGTATCGGACAGTTCGTCATTGCCGCGTACGGGCAGGTCAATCTGGTAATCGCCGCCCGCCACCCTGAGCGCGGCATCGCCCAACATTTCAATCGGTCGGCTCATTCGACCGGCGATCCAGAACACCAGCACGCCGGACAATAAAATGGAAACCAGTGCGGCAATCAAAATCTTACGGCCCAGTTTACTGGCGATATTTTCCCATTCCTGCTCTGAAAAACGTACTGCCAACGTGCCCACACCGGTCTTGTCAAAGATGATTCTTTTGGCAAACCACAGTGGCTTTAACGGCAATCTTTTGACGCGACTACTGGCCGGCAAGGCTTTCAGCATTGCAGTTCCAGTTTTGACGGAACCAAAAGATTTTACTTTGCCATCAGGCAAGCGGATGACAATCCCCAGCACTGTAGGCACTGTATCAAGAAAACCCTGTACCGCGATGCCCGTTTCAGTGCTGTTGCCCGACAACAGAGACAATTTCAGCGAATCGGCCAGCCGATCCACCTGCAATTGGGCTTGCGCTGCCTGATTATCCAGCCATGCATCGTGTTCAATATCCAGGATCATGAAAAAAAGTACTGTCACCGAGATAGTGACAGTAAAACCAACCAGCACAGACCATCGCCAGCGAATAGGAATGCGAATGGGAGGGCTCAACAGGCTCATTCCACGCCCTGCTTTCCCCTCCCTGCTTGTCGATAAACGGTCATCCGAAGTATTTTCATCATCATTGTGCACAGCTCGACTCTAGCCCGCACTATGCATGAATTCTACCGCGCCCTTACTTGCCACTTTCTTTGCAATACCTTCTCATCGCCAGCCCGTTGCATCGTTGCCTGCCGGTTTGAATGTACAGAAAGAATGTACAGAAAGAATGCACATGAAATTAAACATGTACATCAACCGGAGCTGCAGGCGCCTGCCATATCTGATTTGGTGGTGTTGCAGACCCGGTTACGCCCCTGCGCTTTGGCTGCATACATGCGTTCATCCGCCTCATGCAACAATTTCTCCAGGATCACATTGATATCTCTGCACTCTGTTTCCATATCCAGCGACGCAATACCGGCGGAAAAAGTGATGCAAACAGACCGTTCCTGATCCAGCAATACACTGGAATCATTCATCTGGGCAAGCCACTGCTCCGCAGCCCGCCTGGCACCATCGATATCGGTATGCGGTAACAGGATAACAAACTCTTCTCCTCCCCATCGACTCGGTACATCCGCCTCACGCACATTACCCTTCAACAGACCTGCCAGATGCACCAACACCAAATCTCCGGCCGCATGACCATATTGATCATTCACCTGTTTGAAATGATCCAGATCCAGCATCACAATGGTATAAGGGTGATGGTAGCGCAATGCCTGGGAAATACCCTGATGCATTTGCTCAATCATATAGCGACGATTATACAAGCCGGTTAGCGGATCATGACTGGCCTGATAATGCAACTCCTGTTTGGCCTCTTTCAGGTTGGTGATCATGTTGTGCATCAGACGCGCTTCCATGCCTCCGATAATGCCGCCAGCGCCGATCAGTTCCGCCGCCACCACCTCAATCATTTCGTTGCCGGTCATATTAAATGCGACGCAGGGGGCGCAATCCTGCAAGGCCTGCTCCACCGAATCATAAACAGCCACCCCGTGTTTTCTGGCGATAATCAGACCGGCGGCCTCCGGATTTGTATCGACAATACCGACAACACTGACCAACCGCTCATCCAGCAACATCTCCAGGATGGCTGAGCCGCCGTCGCCAGCGCCAAGAATGACTGCTCGATGCGGATCTTCTTTTAATACCTTCATGTCGGCTCCGTCCTAGTCCCGTGATGCAATGCGACATAATATCCACTAACAAGTTGGGAACAAGCAATTATCGTACCATTTTTTCACATGCTTGCTAACATTCGGATCATGGAGTCTCCTATGAGTTTAACTACGAAACAACGCAAAGCGCTAAAGGAAACCGCGCACCATCTCAAAGCTGTGATCAGAGTCGGCCAAAAAGGCTTGAGCGACAACCTGCTGGAGGAAACCTCGCGAGCCCTGGATACGCATGAACTGATCAAGGTGCATATCGCCCAGGATGATCGTGAAATTCGGCATCAATATGCAGAGGAACTGGCGCTTCGCTGCGAGGCGGAACTGGTCGGTCAGATCGGCAAAGTCTGCATTCTCTACCGCAAGCGCGCCGAGGCATGACAGAGCCCTGCGATACGATCAAGCGGCTGCTGGAACAGGCGTTTCAACCACAGCTGTTGCGCATCGAAGATGAGTCATGGAAACATGCCGGCCATGCCGGTGCCAGAGAGAGCGGCGGCGGACATTTTATCGTGCATATTGCATCGAGCCACTTTGGCGGGTTGCCACGCAGCCAGTCTCACCGTATGATTTACAAAGTGCTGGCCTCGCTGTTTCCGGACGATATCCACGCGCTGAGTATCCATATCGAATCGCTCCACGATGATAACAGTACTGTTGATGTGTAAGGATATGTAATCGACAGAGATCCTCCACGTCGCCTCAGCTGGCCCGGTTCTTGCGTGTTCAACCCATATCACGGCATTGAACATGAGATAAACAACGCGCCTGCATGATTTTTTCCACCCCGTGGTACTATTTCATACCACGGGGTGGAAAAAATCCAGGCGCGTTAGAGGCAGGATTTGCACATGAAGATTCACAACAATCTATCCGTCAATAGCAAAGCGACACGAAAAAACACGCGCAGCCACACAGGCGGCGTGTTCGGCGCGCTGCTGGAATCAGAGATCGACCAGGCGCAGGCCATAAGTGAAGCAACTTCCGATACAGGGCAAGCTCCCATGCAGCATGCGTGGCAAGCTCTGGAAGATAGCGTCGACCTGCTGGATCGGGCCATGCAGTGCATTGAGGATGGCGGCAGCCCGTCACCGCAACTTATCAACGACATTGAACAATTGCGTTGCCGCTTGCATCAGCAGGTAAGTGCCGGCGGCAGCACTGAACTCAGGCAGGCTGATACCCTGTTGGCTGTCGAGGCCGAGCGCATTCGTTCCATGCATAGCTGAAGAGGACGGCATGAGCTTAAGCACGAAAATCGATCATCTGCTGATGGATATGGATATCGTACGCCCCATTGTGATTGCTGCCATGCCGGATGATCAGGAACTGCGGGCCAGGACGCGCCGCATGATTTCGCTGCTGGAGTCCATCCGGCGCTCGCCTGCCGTGCCATTGGCTACCTATACGTGGTTATCCCATCTGATGGCGCAGTTTCTCGATGTTGAGCATGGCGCACTACTCAAGCCTGCTGCCGATGGACAGGTTCCTGACGCGGCAAAAACTGCGATCGAATCCCACGCTGATGCGCGGCAGCACCTGTTGTCAGAGGCGCTGCAGGGCATTCCAACCACGCAGATGTTGCTGGATCAGAGTTGCACCCGTATCGGGCGAAGCGCCAACAAAGATACGCCGTTGCCGGAACGAGCCAGGCACCTGGATACATTGCTGCATGAGCACCTGCAACAGGATACTGCGTTCAGGCATGAATTGCAGCAGCTGATTGCTGCATTTGCTCCATCGATGAATGCTATCGCCAGCGTAGTCAAACAGGTTGGCGAAGACGCTCCCGAGCTCAGGCAGGCCAGAGATATCCTCGAACAGGAGTTGCCGGCAGATGCGGAAGAGGCCAGAGCATTGCTGCACGCCGCCCGCCAGAGCATTCTGCAGGCCGGTGTCACCCTGGCCACGGCGAGCGAGAAACTCAGCGCCACGATACAAGAGCAGGTTGAAAAGATGTCGGCGCTATCGACTCAACTGCAGCAGGCCGAATCTGAAGCGCGCAATGATCCGCTGACCAGCTTGCCCAATCGCCGCCAACTGGCCGAATTCCTCAAGCAGATGAAAACAGACGACTTCTGCTTTCTGATCATCGATATCGATTTTTTCAAGAATATCAACGACACCTATGGTCATGATGTCGGCGATGAAATCCTGCAACAGATGGCGTCGATTCTGCAGGAGGGCATTCGCGACAGCGATCTGGCCGCACGTATCGGTGGCGAAGAGTTCTGCATTGTTTTCCCCGCTACAGCGATCGATATCGGCATGGCGCTGGCCGAAAAATTACGCAAAAACATTGCCAGCAATGCATTTCATACGCAGCGTGGAGATATCACAGTCACCGTCAGTATCGGAGTGGCTGAACAGAGTGGCGCCATGACGCACAGTGATACATTCAAGGCCGCCGATCAGGCGCTGTATTTGTCAAAACATCATGGTCGCAACCAAGTGTCCATCGCACCTGCCGCACAATAGCCCCTATCAAAAAAATTGTACAAAACCATGTCTCGCAAAGCCGCAAAGAGCGCAAAGAAAAAGCAGAGAAAACCAAAACATAAAGATTTTGACCTCCTCTGTGCTCTCTGTGTACTCTGTGGTTCAAGATTTTCCTGTTTGGTTCCAGCTTGCCGGGTCAGGTAATGAAGTATCCAGTTTGAGTGCGATCATCAGACCGAGTGGACAGACCTCTTTTTATTGGCCCGAATTGTTTCACGATGGCGTCGATACACATATTTGGCAATGGTATCCTCCTCATCATCGCAACGAAAATAGAAACGCGCACCTATCTTCAGTCGCTGATTATCGAGCCTTTCAGCCCGAACAATGGTGCCAACCAGTTCGAGAATTGAGGGGGGAAAAGATGGTAACATCAAATTGACCAGTGTGGCATCGCCGACCTGATAGCAATGCTCGGTGACAAAGCTGATGCCTGTCAAACTCAGGTTCACCGGGCGCTCCTGCATATCGCTATGGCTGGCATCATTGAGCATATTCACGCCGATCAGATAATTCAGCTTGGCATCCAGCGCCTCCAGCGCCTGTGTCATTTCCGGATTCACCTCTTCATGCGCACCGGCGGCAAAAATATCTCTTCCCACCATCTGTTGCAGCATGCTGTTTTGCCGGGAACGTATGCCCACCCTGTTTTTGCACGTTTCAAATTCTTCCATCGTCATTTTTTTGTCACTGACCGGAATAACGTCATCAATTCGAAAGTCCTGCCGGCCATGATCGCTGCCAGTGTCATGCATAGTTTCGCACCTCGGTTTTTACTGAAATCAGGGCGGACAAAGGCATTACGCCATCCTTATGGCTGTTTTTTTCGTCTGCCTGCGTCCTGACCACGCCACGTTCAATCGCGGCAATAGCCACCTCAACAACAACAGGATCAAATTGCGTGCCAGAATTGTTTTTTAATTGCTCCAGACAGAAGGAGAGCGGTCTGGCCATGCGATACACCCGGTGCGTGGTCATGGCGTCAATCGCATCCGCCACGCAGACAATGCGCGCATCGAAGGGGATCTGTTCCCCGGCCAGTTTATCCGGATAACCGAAGCCGTCGTAGCGTTCATGGTGGTGGCGCAGCATCAGACGCTCCCGCACCATGGTGTCCATATTGGAGAGAATATTATCACCAATAGCCGGATGCGCTTTCATAATGGCGAACTCCTGATCAGTATAGCGGCCGGGTTTAAGCAGGACGGCATCGGGAATGCCACACTTGCCAATATCATGCAGCAAGCCGCCGGTGCGAATCAGGTCGACATGATCCTGATCAAGACCCAAATTAACTGCAAATCTGGCCGCCAGTGCACCTACTCTGGCCGAGTGGTCGCGGGTATAGCGGTCGCGCGCTTCCAGCGACCGCACCAGGGCAATCAGCGTCTCCCGCATATTGGCGGCCAAGGCGGCGTGCACAGCCCTGTTATCCAGCAACGTATCAAGCTTCTTGACCAGTAGCCCCAGCATTTGACGCGTTTCACTTTTTAAAGGCAGCTCACAGCCTGGCTGCATCAAACAGAGCACGCCCATGGCGACACCCTGCAGGCGCACTGGCACAGCCACGAATCTGTTCTCATCAAGGCCCGGCCAACACACCTGCCCTGCATGCTCGCAGGGAGACTGATGCAACTCCTCTTCGCCATTGATCAATGATTGAAAACTGGTTTCCGCCACATCGCATGAGGTAACGGCATGCTCCATACCTTCGGATGCTACCAGCACCAGTTTGTTATGTTGACGTTCGAACAGAGCCAGGTAGCCGGCATGCGCGTGTACGATCTCCATGCCCAGATTGAGCGCACGGGCGCACACAGCAGATACATCCCGCTCAGCCGACATCTCGTCAAACATCCGGTAGATCAGCCCCAGCCGACGATCCATCTCAAACATTTCAGGTAAAAGCCGGTCGGAAGCACGCGCTGACCTGGCTGAAACAGCCCTGCGGCGCGTAGTATCGCTCTCCAACAGGAGCATGCTATTCAGGCAATCGAGTAATACATTGGGAGCGAACGGCTTAGCCAGCACATGTTTAATACCCAGCCTTAGCGCCTGCGCCATTCTTGCCGATGTTAAAAAGCCGCTCATCAAAATAGTCGGCGGCAATGTCACGCCCTCCTCTGTGATAGTTTCAAACCACTCCAGCGCATTGCCATCACCCAGACTCATATCGCTAATCAGTCCATCCCACTGACAACTTGAAAGAAGCGGCCTGGCCTCTTTCAGACTACCCACCTCCGTAATATCAACATCAGCCCCCAACTCACTGGCAATTTCAGCCACCACTTCACGAACAGCAGGTTGATCTTCGATAATCAACAGCTGCAGCATCAGTAATGACTCGCTGCATTCTGGTCGTACGCCCTGACCACCATCAGTCCGCCTGCCCGGCGTGATTCAACAGCGGCAACCGTCTCTCCCTTGAGCTCTTTGAACTGGCGCAACAGGCGCTGGTAGCGCGCTGCATTATCCAGACGGACGCGCAGTTCGGGCAACTGGAACGGCTTACTGACAAAATCATAGGCACCCTGCTCCACTGCATGCAGCGCGTTTTCAATGCCGGAGTAGCCGGTCATCAGCAACACCATGCTATCGGGCATATGTTCCCGGACATAGCTGAGCAGCTCAAGGCCATCGGCTCCCGGCATCACAATATCACTGAGGATCAGATCAAAATGTTGCTGCCTCAAAGCCGCCATGGCCGTATCTCCACGATGATGCACATCGACGTCATATCCTGCCTCAAGCAGATATTCTTCCAGCAGTGATGCCATCGCCTCATCATCTTCTGCCAGCAATAGCCGGGTCGGTTTCACATTCATACTCCAGGCGAATCATTCATTTTATACAAACTAAGCAAATGTGATTCCAATGTTTTTTCCTGACCGGATACAGGCCTGTTCGCCTGATGGCCGCTCTGACGTTGTGTCTCCGCTTTGGCTGAAATACTAATTTGATCCTGACTGTGATCCTGACTGTGATCCTGACTGCGACTGACAGAGTGATTCGACCGCCTTTCTGAAACGGAGGTGGATCTGCTGTTTTGCTGCAGCAGTCTGTTGATCAGACCGTCGACCGGTTGAATGCTAATGGCCATCTGATTTACCTCCTCTGCTCTTCTTTTCACTGTCTTCTTACTAGATGACAGGTGAAACCCGTACAGATAGTTCTATCGGTCGGAACACGCGCAACTTAAATTTTATAAGAGGCTTATAAACCATGTTGGGAAGGATTCCCCTCGCGAAAAAACACGATGAACATAACACTTGCGCTTTAGGACTAAAGTGTCATTATTTTGACTTTGAAGCAACAACGGCATGTACGGAAGGGGATTCACACCGTGAAACAGAGCGCATTCATCCTGCTGGTTGAAGACAATGAAAATTTTCGCCTGATTCTGCAGGAGGCGTTGGAGTCAGCCGGTTTCCATGTTACCGGCGCCGCCAATGTAACACGCGCTCGCGAAGCCATGACGCTGGGAAAATTCGACCTTTCCATCCTGGATGTACGCTTGCCTGACGGCAATGGTATCGAGTTAATGCGTGAATTTCGCCAAAGTGACCCGGATATGGGCATTATTATTATGACAGGCTATGCTGAAGTGGATACAGCCATTGACGCCGTCCGTCTGGGCGCCAATGATTTTCTGAAAAAGCCTTTCGATATCGATGAGATGCTGGTTCGTATTGGCGAATTGATGAAAACACGGCAATTAAAAAAGGATAATATTTCCTTGCGTGAGCAAGTTCGGGGGCAGGATGTTGTCGGCCTGATCGGCCACTGTGATGGCATCCGAAAACTGCAGGAAACCATTAAGTTGCTGGCCAACTCGGATAGCACCGTGCTGATCTCCGGCGAATCAGGCAGCGGCAAAGAGGTGCTGGCCAAAGCGCTGCACAAATCGGGCAGTCGCTCCGGCAAACCGATGGTGTCGATTAATTGCGGCGCCATCCCTGAAGAACTGCTTGAATCTGAGCTGTTCGGTCATGTCAAAGGTGCGTTTACAGGCGCCATCAGAGCCCGCCCGGGCCGTTTCGAAATTGCCAATGGCGGCACTATTTTTCTGGATGAAATTGGCGATATGAGTCCAAAGCTGCAGGTCAAACTGCTGCGCGTGCTGCAAGAACGCTGCTTTGAACCGGTTGGCAGTCAGCAGAGCATTCAGGTGGATGTACGCGTCATTGCGGCGACGCACCGAAATCTGGAAGCAGAGATCGAAGCGGGTCGATTCCGCGAAGATCTCTACTACCGTCTTAATGTCATTCCCTTGCAATTGCCGCCGTTACGTGAACGCGGCGATGATATTTTTCTGATTGCCGACCACTTCCTCAATCGCTTCAACAGTGAAAAATCATCAGATATCACCGGTGTATCCGATGATGTAAAGCGTGCCATGCTGGCTTATCACTGGCCGGGCAATGTGCGTGAATTACAGAACCTTATCGAACGCGTTACCACCCTGAAACGACAGGGCGTCATGGAGCTTGAAGACCTGCCGAGCCGCATGCTCAGTGAGCGTGACCGGGTGCTGAAAAGTTTCCAGATGGATGTGCAGTCCGCCTCCAATATCGATCTGAAGGCCACGGTTGATGAATTTGAGAGTCACCTCATTCTCTCAGCTCTGCAGCGCTTTGACTGGAACAAGAATCGTGCTGCCAATTTTTTGGCGATGAACCGCACCACACTGGTCGAAAAGATTAAAAAGAAAGGCTTGCAACCAGCCGGTTCGTAATCCCCCCCCCTGCAAGCTACAACCTTGCACCACAGAGGACACAGAGAGCACAGAGAAAGTCAAAAGCATCAAGCAATTGAGTAATCATTCATGGTAACTGTAGGTTAACTGTAACCATATATGCTATATCATTGCTTGGCCAATGCGCACCAACACTTTCAGTTTTGTTTTTACTCTGTGCTCTCTGTGTCCTCTGTGGTGAATGCTTTTGACTCACCTCTTTTTGAACCGGAACAACCACGTTACCTCGCATTGACGCTGCTTCAATTCTGTCAGATTAGCGGGAAAATTTCTTCGGCATGAATCTTGCGATTGGCTGGCATGTTGCGTTTTTTTTGGATCATGGTCCTGTTTGTCGTCCTGCCGTCGCTGGCTCAGGCGGCAGCCGGAGAACAAACTCAGGCGGCAGCCACCTTTCTGCATAGCGGCAGGCCCGAGCAGGCGGTGATGACCGCACAAAGAGCACTCAAAAGAAATAATCTGACCACCCCTGAAAGAGCGGCATTGCTGGCAACCATCGCACGGGCGGAGTTGATGCGCACAACAAATCAGCAGTTTCAGGGCGTCACGGCTGCGATTAAGGCGCTTGATACATTTATCAATGAGTTCCCCGATAGCGCCGATGCGCCTGAATTCAGGTGGAAACAGGCCTGGCTGTGGTGGAAATCGGGGCATTTTAAAGAGGCGATTGCTGCAGCAAGAGAGATTATTGTCGAAGATCAACAGGCAAAAAACCTGCGCCGGGCCTGGCTGATGATGGCACGGGTGCATATACAGATGAACAAGTATGCTTATGCCAGAAGTGATCTGCTACAGTATGGCTTGCAGGTGCGTAGCAACAGTCGTGCCCAGGCCATCGGCATGGCATGGATGGCTGCTGTGGATGAGGGTGAGGGGCGCTCGGATGCCGCCTTCAAAGATCTGCATGCGGTGTACGGCAAATGGCCGCAGGTGATCACATCCGAATCACAACTCTATGGCACCTATATTGATTTACTGGAGATGCACAACCGGCACGACACCGCCCTGAAACTGGCCGACGCGTTCATTCGTCAATATAGCAATGCACCTGAATCTGCACGCGTACGATTCATTCGCGCCAACATCCATGCTCGCAATAAAGCAACGATTGCGGCGGCGATTGAGGAGTATGCCATGCTGGCCAACCATCAGGCGGAGACGACGATTGGCCGCAAGGCGTTTATGCGCAAGTTAATGCTGCAATTCAGGCAGGAGAAACGTCGCGACAAACTGTTACCGGTACTGATTGCACTGAAGAAGATGGCGGATGAAAACCAGATGTCGGATATCGAAGGCGAAGCCATGCTGGATATGGCCCGTTTATGGACGCGCCTTACCCATCTGTCCGGTGATCATGCCAAGAGCAGATCCACGCAGCCACCACCGGCGCTGGAGGCCTATGCGCGGGCTAGCGCCTCGCCTGATGCGCGCATTGCCACTGCCGCCAAAAAAGAGGGTGCTGTCTGGATGCAAAAATATACACAGACACTGATCGGACAGCAGCAGTGGCTGCAGGCCGTGACCATCTGGCGCCATTATCCTCAGTTGCATCCGAGCCCGCATACATCACAGACACTGCGTCTGGGTGTCGCGCACGCCATGCGCATGCTGATGCTGTTTGAGCCGGCTGAAGCGATGTTGCAACATCTGTATACAGCCAATCATATGAGTATTATCGGCCAGCGCGTGATGCTGGAAAGGGCCAGACTGTGGATGGACAGACAAGATCCGGACGCTGTTAAAAAAATTATGCGCTGGCTCAATCGCCATGAATTCAGCATTTTCCGGCCTGAAATGCTGCTGATCGTGGCCCGCATGCAACTGGATCAGCAGCAGTCCGAACTGGCGCGGCAAACGCTGGTTTCTGTCAATGCCGCAGATTTAGCCGTGGAATCAAGACCGCTGTACTGGCAAACCCGCGCTGAAGTCTCGGAGGCGTTATCGCAGTGGCGGAGCGGGGCTCGCGCATGGGGAAGCTATCGTAACAGCAAGGGCGCTGATGGTAAGCGGGGCTTGGCCAGACAGGCTGATGATCTGTTCGCAGCCGGCGAATTTGCCGCAGCGCTGAAGCTCTATCAACAGATACCCGAATCCAGCCATGATAGCGGCTGGCAATATCATGTGGGCGTATGCCAGCTACGTAGCGGCGCCATCAAACAGGGAACAGCGCTGCTGCAACAACTGGCTGGCGCTAAAGTCGCCGATAAGGCCAATCCCGATCACTACATCGCGTTAGCCAAACTGGCGCTGGCCAATAAGCAGGCCAAAAAATTATTGGGAGAGAAACCATGAGCGTTGATGTAAACCTGATCGGTTTTCCCGAGCCAGAAGTGGCTGAACTGCGCGTCCAGTTGGGCCGTTTGTTGCCCGACACATATATTGAAGCGATGCCGGAAAGCGGCGATCTGCTGCAACCCGGTTTACCGCAATCGAATAGCGATGCGCTGATTTTTATCCGTGATTCAGTCACTTCTCCGGCCCTGGTGCGACGGCTGTTTCAAGCTGATCCTCAGGCCAATATCGTGGTATTAACTCGTCAGGGTCAGAGCGAGCGAGCTGCCGACCTGATGCATTTGGGGGCGATAGATTACAGGCTGTTGCCTCTGCCCGATGATGTACTGGAAATATATATACGCAAAAGCGGCCATCAAAGCGCGCTGGCCAAACAGGCCTGCGCCCGCCAACCCCGCACCGCAGGGGGCCGGAATATATTTGTTACGGAGGATATCGAGACACGCCGTCTGCTGGATCGGGTCGCACTGATCGCCCCCAGCAAAGCATCGGTGCTGGTCGTCGGTGAATCGGGTACCGGCAAGGAGCGTCTGTCGCGCTACGTGCATGCCTGCTCCGATCGCAAGAATGGAAATTTTATCGCCATCAACTGCGCTGCCATCCCGGAAGGCGTGCTGGAATCTGAACTGTTCGGACATGAGAAGGGCGCCTTTACCGGTGCCACATCTGCACACCCCGGTAAATTTGAACTGGCTCACGAAGGCACGCTTCTGCTTGATGAAATCACTGAAATGCCTGTCCATTTGCAGGCCAAACTGCTGCGCGTATTGCAGGAGGGCGAAGTGGATCGGCTCGGCGGGCACAGGCCGGTCAAAATTGATGTCCGGGTCATTGCCACCAGCAATCGTGATATCGCCAAAGCCGTGGCGGAGGGTGCCTTCCGCCAGGATCTCTATTACCGCCTGAATGTGGTCACCATTGCCTTGCCTCCGCTCAGAAAACGCCGCGAAGATATCCTGCCTCTGGCAAAACACTTTCTGCAGCGATTTTCCGATATGTATCACCGCGCTCCGCCAGAACTGACTTCGCAAGCCATTGACGCGTTACATCAGTACCCCTGGCCGGGCAATGCGCGCGAACTGGAGAATTGCATGCACCGTGCCTTCCTGATGGCTGTTGATGAGGCCATTCGGCCTGAACACCTCTGCCTGGAAGCAGAGATGGTGCAACAAGAGCAGGCGGCGGCGCATGATGATGCAGTGCAGGCTGGCGTCACTATTCGTGATATGGAGCGCGCCCTGATCGAGAAAACGCTGTTGCATGTCCGAGGCAACCGCACGGAGGCTGCCCAACTACTCGGCATCAGCATTCGCACGCTGCGCAACAAACTACACGCCTATGAGTCTGGCATGCCGCTTGCTGTATAATTGTTATGTAGTAATACACAACGCGCGAGGGAACGCCGGTCAGGAGACATAAAGATGATGAGTATGCTAGGAAGCGGATTTCAGCGCCTTGAATCCACGCTGGTCGCCAGGGAACGCATGCAGGGCGCTTTATCCAGCAATATTGCCAATGCCGAAACACCCAATTACCAGGCCGACCAACGCACCTTTGCCGATTTTCTGGCAGAACAGAAAAACACCGGTCAAAGCGACAAGGCGGTCACCACCAATCGCATGCATTTTGCCGATACCGACACCCGTCAGAATCTCACCATGGGTCTGTTTCATCAGCAACACGCACACAAAATGGATGGTAATACTGTAGATATCCAGAAAGAGATGGCGCGCATGAGTGAAAATCAGCTGATGTACCAGCTTTCTCTGCGCCTGATCAAAGGGAAGCTGAACGGCTTGAAAAATGCCATCAAGGAGGGTCGCTAATGGCGAATGATCTGTTAAGTTCAATGCATATCAGTGCAGCGGGTATGAGCGCCCAGCGTACGCGCATGGATGTTATTGCTGAAAATATTGCCAATGCAGAATCCACCCATACCGCTGCCGGCGGCCCTTATCGGCGGCGGCAGGTAGTCTTTCAGGCCATCAATCAGCAACACCCCTTTTCAGCTGTGTTCAGCTCCGCCTTCCAGAGTGGCGGCGAGCAGTCGGTCAAGGCAGCGGCAATCGTAGAAGATAAGAAACCGTTTCGGGAGGTCTATGACCCCTCCCATCCGGATGCCGATGCGCGGGGCATGGTCAAGATGCCCAATGTCAATCCGGTCGAAGAGATGGTGGATATGAATGCCGCATCCCGCAGTTTTGAAGCCAATGTCACGACAATGGAAGCTTCCAAACGCATGTTTATCAAATCACTTCAACTACTTCGGTAAGATATCTCATTAGGATATCTAATTCGGAGATCAAGCAAGAGATCAAACAGGAGATCAATATGAATATTCATGGTTACCAATCCGTATCCGCTCTGAGTCAGGCCAAACCTATGCCTCAGACCGACAAGACTGCCAAAGGGGGTGACAACTTTGCCTCGCTGCTGCATGGCTATATTAATCAGGTCAATCATGATGACAAGGCGGCGGGGAAAGCGGCTGTGGCACTGGCATCAGGTGACAGTAAAAACACCTCTGAAACCCTCCTGGCCATCCAGAAAGCCGATCTCTCCTTCCAACTAATGATGAGTGTGAGAAACAAACTGGTCAGTGCCTATCGCGAAATATCGCGCATGCAGGTTTAAACCCCACATGAATCAAGAACCACAGATGAACGCAGATGAACGCAGATGAGAGACAAAATATTTTCGATTGATTCTGGCTTTACTCTGCGAACCTTTGCGTACTCTGCGGTGAATGCTTTTACTCACTTTTATAGAGGTAACCGCCATGGCTGACGCTTTAGCACCGCACACGCAGACAAATATGAACACACCAATGTTGTCTCAGCCCCCGCTCGAGGCAAACGCTCAGTCGGTGGATGACGGTGGGCAGGCTGGTACCATTCAGCTTCCCCACCTGCTGGTGAAATACAGAAAAGTGATGCTGTTTGTGGCCGCCAGCCTCATGCTGGCCGGTTTTATCAGTCTGGTACTGTGGTCATCAGCGAAGCCCTACCGGGCTGTTTATGCGGGCATGGCGGAAAAAGATGCCGCTTCGGTGGTTGAAATGTTGCAGAAAGAGCATATTCCTTATCGTCTGGAAGACGGCGGTACGGTGATGGTGCCGCAGGATCAGGTCTATCAGGTGCGTCTGAAACTGGCGGGTGAGGGCATTACCCCAAGCTCCGGCACCGGCTATGAGATTTTTGACAAGAGCGACGAGTTTGGCCTCAGTGATTTCACCCGCAAGATCAATCTGCAACGCGCCATGCAAGGCGAACTCGCACGTACCATTGAGGTGATGCCACAGGTTGCCGCAGCGCGCGTGCAACTGGTGATGCCCAAAGAGTCCGCCTTCGCCGAACGCGATCGCAAAGCCAGCGCTTCGGTGATGTTGCAGATGGTCGGTAGTCGGCACATGCCGAAAAAATCGGTGATTGCCATCCAGAATCTGGTGGCTGCCAGCGTACCCGATATGGAACCGGCCGCAGTCACGGTAGTGGATGCATCCGGCACGTTGTTATCGAGCAACGAAAAAGAAGCGCCCATGAGCGAAGGACAAACCATGCAGGAGTACCGGGCCAAACTGGAGCAACGGCTGGAAAAACGCTTGACGAGCATGCTGGAGCAGATCGTCGGACAGGGGCAGGCCGTGGTGCGTGTCTCGGCTGAGATTGACCGTCAATTTATCGAGCAGAACAGCACCCGCTATAACCCCGATGAGCAAGTATTGCGTAGCAGTAAGACTGTTTCAGAACAGCGCGCATCCTCGGGCAGTGCAGCGCTGGGCGTTCCCGGCCTGGCCTCCAATACGCCCGGTGCCAATCCGGCCACCGCCAATGGCTCCGTCGCCACGCCAACACCGCCGAAGGACACCGCCAAACACATGGAAGATGTCAATAATTATGAAATCAGCACCACCCATGAACATCGCATCGTGCCTTTCGGTAATATTAAGAAACTGTCCGTAGCGACCGTTGTCGGCGGTCATTACAGCAAGAATAGCAAGGGCGAGCAGACCTTTGTCCCCAGAAGTAAAGAGGAACTGGCCAATTTACAGACGCTGATCGAGCGGGCCATGGGCTATGATGAAGATCGCGGCGACTCGGTAAGCATGCAGAGTATGCCACTGGTCGATATCTCCAGTACGGCAGACAATGATGCCTTGCAGTCGTCTGAAAACAGGGTGTTCTATATGCAGGTGGCGCGTTACAGCCTGGCAGGACTGGCGCTGTTGCTGCTGGCCTGGTTTGTACTGCGCCCGCTGGCCAGGCGCATTCAGGAAGCGGCCAAACAGGATGTAGACGCAAACAATCTGAATCCGGCGCTGCCCGCACCCAACAGCATGTCCAGTGAAACCTATGCGCGGCTGGCCAGTATGGAACAGGTCAAGAAGAATATTTATCAGGAACCGGAACGCGCCAATAAAGTGCTCAGGGAGTGGATGGATCCGGCATGAGAGCAAATAAAGAGTTAAGTGGTGAAGATAAAGCCGCCATCCTGATTTTTGCTCTGGGCCCCGAAGCATCGGCACCACTGGTTCAGGGCATGGATGATCAGACCTTGAGCCGACTCGGACGCAGAATGGCGGAACTGGGAAAAATTGATGCCGATGTGCTCAATGCAGTGACCCAGGAGTATCTGGAGATGCATCAATCCGAGGATCCGTTGCTGCGCTCATCCCACAAAGATGTCGTGTCGCTATTCCATTTCGCCGTTGAGCAGGACCGCGCCGATCGTCTGCTGAGTGAACTCAATGCTCCCAAAACCCTGACCATCTGGGAAAAGCTGTCACGTTTGAAACCGGATATGATTGCCAATGCCATCGCCGATGAGCATCCGCAGACCGTGGCATTGATTCTGGGCAATATTGACAGCGGCGTAGCCAGTCGTGTCATCGCTCTACTGCCGGAAGATATGCAACTCTCGGTGGTGATGCGGATGTCCAAGATCGAAAGCGTGCCCAAAGATCTGGTTCGCGATATTGAGGAGACGCTCGAAAAAGAGTTGGCCGACACGCAGGGCGAATCGGGCATCAGCTTCGATGGCATGGTCAGTGTGGTGGATATCCTCAAGGGTCTTGAAAAAGAGGTGGCGCGTCCCATTCTCGATCAGTTGCGCGATAAGGATGAGCAGCTGTTCACACAGGTGGATCGCCTGCTGCTGGTCTTTGAAGACCTGAAAGAGCTCTCTGACCGTGACATTCAGACCATTCTGAAACATATCTCGTCAGACGACCTGGTGAAATCGCTAAAAGGCGCTTCGGATACGGTGGCAGAAGGATTCTTTGGCAATATGTCGCAGCGAGCTGCCGAGATCATGCGTGAGGATATGGAAGTGATGGGACCAATGAAGCTGTCCGATGTGGAAGATGCACAACAGATCGTACTAAAAATTATCCGCAAACTGGATGACGACGGCGCCATCTCGCTCAGCGCTACTGATGATATGGTTTAACATGAAACAAATAACGTGTTTACATGGATTTTTCCATGCCGTGGTAATATTCCACGGGGTGGAAAAAATTGATGCGCGTGAGGCGAGGATATGAGCAAGCTTGCGCCCATCTCCTTTCCCGAGGATAAACATGCGGTAGCCACGCCATCCTCCGGCTTCCCCTATGCAGCCATTGATGGCGGCCAGCCACAGAGTGACCAAAACACCGGCTATGGCGCCAACCGCATGCAGTCCGA
>JALUWF010000289.1 GCA_027019785.1 Mariprofundus sp.
ATGCAGTCCGACCGTATGCAACCCAATCGTATGCAACCCAATCGCATGCAACAATTAGAAGCGATGTTGCATGAGGCTCAGGGCCGCGCAGAAATCATCGAAAAGGAAGCTTATGACAAGGCTTATCTGGCCGGTGAAAAAGCCGGCATGGCGTTGGGTAAAAAACGCGGCGAGCAACTGCTGGGCAGCCTGCAGGAGAGCTTGCAGGATGCGACAGATGAACTGACTGCCATGCGCCAGTCGTTTGCCGAGGCGGCTATGGATGTGGCCGGTTTTATCGCCTCGCAGATCCTCACCGATGCGCTGGATAGCGATCATAGCCGACTGTGGGAGATTGCCCGGCAGGCGGCGACCTGCCTGCCCGATGTGAGCGGCTTGCATATTGCAGTATCACCCGATGACTACGATCTGTTCAAACGGCTGCTGGAAGCCGAATCATCCATGGCAGTGCTCAGTAGCGATGCCACCATCGCCAGTGGCAGCTGCCGCATTATTTCCAGCCAGCAGGATATGCTCATCGATCCGGTGGGGGCGGTACAAAACTGTCTTGAACAACTGCGCCCCGCCCTGATACAGGAACGCAACGCAAATGCGCCTGCGGGTGACAGTGATGGCGGCTAGCGCCAGGCGCACGCCATTGTGGGACAAAGCGCTACGACAACAGGCGCTCAGCCGCGCGCACAGCTTCACTTTTCCGGTGCGCGGCAAGGTGCACAAGGTGCTCGGGCCAATGCTGGAAGCTACCGGACTGAAAAGCAGTATCGGCTATGCCTGCCATATCTGTTGCAGTACAGGACATCAAATTGAAGCCGAGATTGTCGGATTCCGGGGTGATTATACCCTGCTCATGCCGGTTGGCAGTACGCGCGGCATTGCGCCGGGTGATCCGATCGCACCGGGCGTAAGCATGCCGTCGATTCGTGTCGGCCCGCACCTGCTGGGCCGTGTGCTCAACGGCCTGGGTGAGCCTATGGATGAAAAAGCCCTGCCTGCAGCCGGCAAGCCATGGGCGCTGCATGGCACGCGCCTGAATCCATTCTCTCGTCATATTATTGACACCCCCATGCGTCTCGGTATCCGCGCCATGGACGCCTGTCTGCCCATGGGTCGGGGTCAGCGCATGGGATTGTTTGCCGGCGCAGGTGTCGGCAAAAGCAGCCTGATGGGGATGTTGGCGCGCAATTCAGATGCCGAAATCAATGTGATTGCACTGGTTGGCGAGCGCAGCCGCGAAGTACGGGAATTCCTCGATCTGGCACTGGGTAGTGAAGCGCTAAAACACAGTGTCGTGGTTGTTGCCACCTCCGATATGCCGCCGGTGCTGCGACTCAGAACAGCCCACATGGCCACCACCATCGCCGAGGCATTCAGGGCTGAGGGTAGAGGCGTGTTACTTATGATGGACAGCCTGACCAGAGTGGCGCAGGCGCAACGGGAAATAGGGCTGATGCTGGGCGAACCGCCAGCCAGCAAGGGCTATACACCATCCTGTTTTTCTATTATTGCCGAATTGTTGGAGCGCGCCGGTCCCGGCGGCGCCAACGATGGCGATATCAGCGCATTTTACACCGTACTGGTGGAAGGCGATGATATTCAGGCTGATCCGGTGGCCGATGCAGCCATGTCGGTACTCGATGGTCATGTCATTCTGGACCGGAATCTGGCCGAACAGGGCCATTATCCCGCTATCAACATACTCAAAAGCGTCAGCAGGCTGGACAAACAGTTATCATCTGCTGAATTATTGACAGCCATGCGCACATTGCGTCGAAAATTGTCCATGTTTGAGCGCATGGAGGATATGATTTCCATCGGTGCCTATGAGTCGGGCAGTAACCCTGAACTGGATCAGGTTATCGCCATGATGCCGGCTATCCGCAAATTTTTACAGCAATCCCCCGATGAATTCAGCAGCAATGAAGAATCGGCACAGCGATTGCTAGAGCTTGTAAGCAAGATGTCTTATGAGGAGAGTTTGCATGAAACTCAGCACATCCAGAATATTGGCCCAGCTCAGTGAGCAGGATCGCAACAAGGTCGAAATGGAGCTGGCTGAACTGCATGGTCGAAATCAGCAACTGAGCTGCCGGAAAAACGATGTTGTTGACCACATCAAGCAGCTCAACCAGCAACGTGATCAGGCCATACGCAATCGCAATGCAGCTGCACTGCTGCAGGCATTTGACCTCTCTCTGAACGAACAGCGCTCGCAGCTGGCCAATACCATGGCCGCCATGCACAAACTGGAACAACAGAAACAGTCCCTGTTGAGCAGGTTTGCCGATGTCTATCGCACCCAGCACGCCTATGAAAGCATCCATGACAAGCAACAGCACCGCCAGCGCAAGCAGGCGGAACAGAAAAGCCAACGGCAACTGGATGATCTTGTTGCTGCCCGTATCTCACTGGCGGCTTCATAACACACCATGAAACGCCTTCAATCCATCACCCTCTTTATCACCATTGCCCTGCTGTTGACTGCAAAAGCGGGATTCACCTACTGGCAATCAAACACGGATGCACTCCAACCGAGCGCCTCAGCCCAGATTTCTCCTGAGCCTGACAAACAAGTGACTCTGAAATCACCAGCTGACGACATGACCGCTTCTCGCCATCCCATCAAGCAAGCTGAACATCTCCATGCACAGCACAGCCCGACGAATGTAAGTGATTCCTGGGCCATGCTGGAGGCTTACCTGATTCCGGAAGCCGGTGCTGCTTCAGCGCCGCAGCAGGCCACTCCGGCTATCGAAGATAAGACCCTGACATCACTGCGAAGCATCAGAGAAAAACTGAATCAGCGTAGCCGGAAACTGGATCAACGCGCCAGCGCACTACAACAGGCAGAAAAGGTACTCAAACAGCGCATTACCGAACTGCAGCAACTGGAAGCCAGCATCCAGCAACGGCTAAGCGCTGAATCCAAAATAAAGAATAAAAAGATCAAGCGGCTAACTGGCGTGTTTGCGAGCATGAAACCGCAGCAGGCCGCGCCAGTGATTGCTAAAATGGATCTGGCTACCGTCATCAGAATATTTCTACTTATGGATGAGAAAAAAGTGGGCAAGATCCTCTCTTTTCTGCCGCCTGATCAGGCTGTCGCCATCAGTCAGGCGCTCACCCGCCAGATCAGTTCAGTCAAATAAACAAGATAACAGGAAGAAAGGGGATTCTTGTGAAGTCCAGTGAACGCGCACTAAAATTTCATCACCTGGAAAGAGTACTGGGGCACCCGCGCTTCGGTCTGTTCATGATGGGGCTGATTAGCTTGTCTTTTACCCACAACCGGATATTAGCACTGGTATTATTTGTACTGTTTTCAGTGGAAATTATCGCCCGAATTGTGCTGTTTCGCCGCAAAATAAAGCTCAACCCGTATCGCTCATCGAGCAATCAGAAAATTGATTTACTCCTTCTGGTGATTGATATTATTGCAGTTTCATCATTGCTGGTGAGCGTGCTTAACATTAATGTGGCGGTTGAAGATATTGCCCTGGCTCGTTTTCTTCGCGGCATCTATTTGCTACGGACGTTGCGTTTTGTGCGTTATTTTGATCTGCACAGCGCCATGTTCTCGCCCACCTACGGCATGGTCATTTCGTTGGTTATTCTGGTGTCGTTCTTTGCCAATGGTTCATTATTGATTGCCATCATCATTTTCTTTTTTGTAGAGCTGGCGGCGCGTCTGATTGTGATGCGCGGCATGAAATTTAAGAATAAAGGGGAAAAGCGCCTCGAATGGGGCTTCTGGTGGGTGGATCTCGTGGCTACCTTGTTTATGATGCCCTTTATTACCGGCTTTGCCTATGGCAGTGCCTTGCGTATGTTGAGGCTATTAAGAATGCTGCGACCGTGGAAAATCATCTTGCGCAACTTAAAGGACGTGTTGCGTGAAGGCCAATTCATGCAGGAAATCAACCTGATTCTTCTATTCCTGGCAATTTTATCCATTGGCGGCGGTGTTGCGGCGCATCTGATGTTTCCCGATTTCGATTTTACGCGAGGTGAAGTGCTCCACCTTACCGCAGACCAGAATATCTTTTCTTCCATCTGGTTTTCATTTCGGATGCTTACTGACCCTGCAAGTGCCGTAGAGTTTCCCGAGAGTGTCAGCTTTGCAGTATATACAATCGTTGCGATTATTATAGGCCTGTTTATTTTTGCATTTTTCATTGGTATTGGTGAAAATATTGTATCCGGTTTGATGCGTCGCTTGCGCAACGAAAATATGCTCATCAAAAACCATATGGTGGTGCTGGGCTGGTCATCGGCATCGCCATACATTATCGATCAGTTACGCATCATTTCTGACCGGACATTCACGCACTTGAAGGTTGTACTGTTGCACCATCAAGAACATCCACCGCATGAATTACTTGCTGAAAAATGGATCACTTATCGTCAGGGGGCGATCGATTCATCTGCCGACCTGCAACGCATCAATCTGGCTGAAGCCAAGCAGGCACTGATGGTATTACCCCTGGAGAAGGAAGCGGCCTCCTTATCGCATGCATTTTATAATATGATCGCAGCGCGCACAGAAAACAGGCATATCAAACTCAGCATTGCATTGCCGGGCATGGATCACCCGAGGCTCAATACACACCAGCAGATGTTGCAGGTAGGCTGGGATAACAAAGGCACTTATAATGAACCGACCGTCGTGCTGCCCGAAGCCGATTTCAGAGCCACAGCATTGTGTAATATCCTGCGATATAGCGACTTCGATCAGGTGCTTCAGCGCTTGATGATTCCTGAGTTGATGGATGAATCATCCACCCATCTGGTGCCCTGGAATGTAGAGCTCAAACGCAATGAATCCAATGCATGGGAACTACCTACCCCGGATGGCAAATACAGCGCCGATATTGTTGCGCTACAGGCGCAACTCTTTGCCCGTGGTGTGATTCTATTTGCCATTATTTCCGAGCAATGGGAAACGCTTCCGCTGTATGCGCTGAATGAACAATATGTTGAATCCTTGCCGATACAAGCACTGATGGGCATCGCCATCAGTGAGACAGCGATTTATGATGAAATCATATATTGCATCCGTGAGCCAGCGGTATTATCCAGTGACCCTGAAGATCCTGAAGCTGTCGCCAGGCTATGCCCGGATGATATGGATGAGTTGGGGCTGACGTTGCAGGAGCCCGAACAAAAAATGCACCTGCTGGTGATGGGCTGGGTTGGCAGTCTGCCACTGCTGCTCAAACGACTGTTACGTTTTTACAATGAACTGGATCTGGTTATTTTTGATGATTTGACACCTGAGCAGTGCAAAA
The DNA here is from genome assembly GCA_027019785.1 of Mariprofundus sp. Classification (GTDB taxonomy): domain Bacteria; phylum Pseudomonadota; class Zetaproteobacteria; order Mariprofundales; family Mariprofundaceae; genus Mariprofundus. The sequence continues at coordinate 5,286 of JALUWF010000289.1, forward strand.
GCGAGCAATCCTATCTTGAACGTCGTCTGGCTGAAGAGCCCGGGCTGGATGAATTGGTTAGCATTGATATTCAGCCATGGAATTTTAATGATATGGAGCCTCTTCGCAAGCATATGATCAAATCCAATCATGTTATCCTGTCCCGCCCCAAAGGTATGCGAGAAGGAGCCTATGCCATGATCGCAACTGTGCTATCACATATCATCACGATTTGCAAGGATGAAGATCTAAAGCCCCAGATTTTCCCGCTGCTGGCTAAGCGGGAAAAGGCAGCCCTGCTTCAAAAAGAGTTAGGTGGGTATGACTTGCCGACAGAAGTTCATGTCACCGTGCTGAATGAGTTTTATGGTGTGTTTGTTGCCCATACATCATTTCATATGTATACCATTGAGGACGAGGGTGACTATCAAAGCAAGCGGGCTTTTCGTCATACATTGAATAAACTGATGTCAGATTCTGGCGAAAATGCTGATATGAGCCTCAAAATTTTGACGGTCACAACGCCGTTACCGGAAGATCCGATGCATCTGTTTTACGCCTTGAGAGAAGCCGGTTTTATCTGGATAGGCTATACCATGAATACGCACTATAAACAGCAAGATTCGATGGAACAAATGATTGATGTGATATTCCCTCGCCAGACTAAGTTCAGTTGCCACCGGCAGAATCAGATTGTTATCAATCCAAATGGCAACCCCTATTCGCAGCGGGCATGGCTCGAAAGCAGAGACAAGATTGTGGAACTGATCACGCTTGGCGGCGATAATGATGTTGAACTGTTTTAATGGTTTTAATGGAAAACTGGCAAGGGATTTGCTTGGTGGACTACAATGAGTTTTCACATACAGCTTGTAGAAGCGTTTTATGCAAAACAGCAAGCAAACCACGAATGAACACGAATACACGCGAACAAATAACTGAATTTCTGGAAATATGGAGATTACAATGGCAAAGATTCTAATCGTTGATGATATGGCGAGCATGAGAAAGATGGTTGCCTTCACACTGGAAAGTGCGGGCCATGAAGTGGTGCAAGCCGATGATGGGGATGTGGCTCTGGGTATTGCCAAAGAGCAGGATGGATTCGCGCTGGTGATTACCGATGTCAATATGCCCAACATGGATGGCATTACCTTGACCTGTGAATTGAGGAAGCTGCCAGCATTGAAATTTACTCCGATTCTATTGCTCACTACGGAAGCTGGTAAAGATAAAAAGATGGCAGGCAAAGCCGCAGGTGCAACAGGCTGGTTGGTGAAGCCGTTCGACCCGGACAAATTGCTCATGACCATCAAAAAAGTGCTCAGGTAGTATCAAATGAGCATTGACCTCGACCAGTTTAAACAGATTTTCTACGAAGAGAGCTTTGAAGGACTGGACACCATGGAATCCGGTCTGTTGGGCATGAATGATGGCGGCACTGATCTGGATGTGGTCAATGATATTTTCCGAGCAGCCCATTCTATCAAGGGTGGCAGTGCCACATTTGGCTTTTCAGCATTGGCATCGTTTACACATATTATGGAAGGCCTGCTCGATGAAATGCGCGAAGGTAAACGTGAGGCCGATAAGAATGTGATCAATATCCTGCTCGAATCTGTCGATGAAATGCGTGAGTTGATGACCGCCTATCAGAATGACGAAGAGCCAGATGTTGAAAAAATGCAGGAATTGCAGGCCAAGCTGGAAGTCGTCTGCGGCATGGAGCCCACGGCGAAACCCGATAAAAAGCAGGGTGACAGCAGTGTATCCGCTGATGATCGTTGTTTGGGCTGGGATATCAGCTTTGCACCGCATGATGATTTACTGACCACAGGCAATGATCCGGCCTTATTGCTCTCCGAGCTGGCTGAACTGGGCGAGATGACACTTGGCGTTGATGATAGCAAGCTACCCTCCTTTGCCAATATGAATCCCGAGGAATGTTATCTGAGCTGGTCGATCAAGTTGCTGGGCGAAGATATTGAAGAAGCTCAAATCACCGAAATCTTTGAATGGGTCGAAGATGAATGTGATTTGGAGATCAAAGGCATTTATCCTGATCGTAAAGAATCTGATCGTAGAGTCGGGGATCGCAGAGCCCCTGCTGCGCAGGAGGATCGGCGCAGCGATGACAGGCGCAAAGGCCCCCGTCGCCCTACGGATAAGAAGCCCGCAGCACAAGTCACCAATATCCGCGTTGATACCAGGCGCATTGATGAATTGATTGATATGGTGGGCGAACTGGTCATTACCCAATCCATGCTCGGGCAGTTGGGTGAAGAGTTTGAAATGAGCAAGCTGGTGCGTTTACGCGAAGGCCTTGAGGAGTTGGAACGCAACTCCAGAGAAATCCAGGAAGCCGTGATGCGGGTGCGTATGCAGCCGATTTCTTTCGCCTTCAATCGTTTTCCGCGCATGGTGCATGATCTGAGCCAGAAACTGGATAAAAAGGTGCGTCTTGAACTGATCGGTGAAGATACTGAAATGGACAAGACGGTGATGGAAAAAATCAATGATCCCCTCGTCCATCTGGTACGCAATTCGATGGATCATGGACTTGAAGGGCCGGAAGAACGTCTGGCGGCCTGCAAAGAAGAAGAAGGCTATGTGCGCCTCAAAGCCTTTCATCAGGGTGGCAGTATCGTGGTGGAAGTCTCTGATGACGGGCGCGGCCTTAATCGAGACAAGCTTTTTGGTATTGGTGTAAAGAAAGGCCTAATCAAAGAAACGGATATACTTACGGATGAACAGGTATTCATGCTGCTATTCGCGGCTGGATTCTCAACAGCTGAGAAATTGAGTGATATTTCCGGTCGGGGTGTCGGGCTGGATGTCGTGCGCCGTAATATTGAATCACTCGGTGGCAGCGTGGATGTGCGCTCGGTATTTGGTGAGGGAACAGTATTTACGATTCGCTTACCGCTGACGCTGGCTGTGCTCGATGGTCAATTGCTGCAAGTTGATGGGCAGACGTATGTGCTACCCTTAACAGCCATTATTGAATCACTACAAATGAATGAGGAGGCCGTAAGTGCATTGGCCGGTGATACGCGTGTCTATCGCTTGCGTGATGAGTATATCCCCATCGTTAGTCTGTCTGATTTATTCAATACAGCGTCGGATCAGGATGACGAGGAGCGTGGGCTGGGCGGCCGCCTGCTGGTGATTGTGGAATGGGCCGACAAACGCATTGGCTTGATGGTGGATGATTTGCTCGGTCAGCAACAGGTCGTGATCAAGAGTCTGGAAACCAATTATGAACGTGTGGCCGGGCTATCCGGCGCCACCATTCTGGGTGATGGCACGGTTTCCCTGATTCTCGATATCTCCGGTTTGATGGATATGTCATCAAAGCTTATTGAGCATGTCAAAAAAACATCAGCAGTAAAAAGGTGAATGAGTTTAAATTATGGGTAGGGGCAAACCTCGTGTTTGCCCGCTTTTAACAGGAGAAAAAGAATGGAAGCAGTGGCAAGCCTGAGCACATCTGAAAATCAATATCTCACCTTTATGTTGTCGGGTGAAGAATACGGCGTCGATATTTTGACTGTCCAGGAGCTGCGCGGTTGGGAAGAAACTACGCCCATTCCCAATACGCCATCCTTTGTCCTCGGCGTGATTAATCTGCGTGGTGTGGTGGTGCCCATTGTGGATCTGCGTGATCGTTTTGGTCTGGAGCGCATGGAATATGGTCCCACCACCGTGGTGATTATCGTCAAGGTTGATGCGGGTGGCAAAGATCGGGTGCTGGGGATTGTCGTGGATGCGGTTTCGGAAGTCTATGACATCAACAAGGAAGACATGCAACCACCACCGGACATGGA
>JALUWF010000290.1 GCA_027019785.1 Mariprofundus sp.
GATAACGCAACTTTTCTTCTGTAAAATTGAACAGACGCTGATTTTTCTAAGTGGAGAAGAGCTCCACGCTCACCACAGAACGGGGTAGGAAATCTACCTAACCTGCAAAGCCGCGTATCGCCCCATTCGGGGACGAAGGCGATACGCGGCTCCGCAGAACGGTAGATTTCAGGCATCCGTCTGATACATTTTATCCATCCTTGTTCATAGAAAGCCAGCAGCGCGTGCTTGCAATCCACTCTTCGGATATTTCCATGACTACAGCAGTTACCAGGCGCAGGCATGATGCTTCATTGGGAAACATCGTGGCCACTCTGGTACGCCGCAGAATTTCTTTATTGAGGCGTTCGACAACATTGCTTGTACGCAGCCGTTTCCGCAGATTCTCTTCAAATGAGAACACAGTAAAACCTTCCGGAAGCGCCGTTTCAGCCCAACTGGCCAGCTTGGGCGCACTCTGTTTGTAGTCGGTTATAAATATCTGTAACAAACGTTCCGCCTCAGCTCGATCAGGAGCCGTAAATATAGTGCGGATGCGGCTGGCAACTTTGCGTTTCATATCCTGCTTGGGTACATAGCTCTGCGCATTCTGCTGTAAATGGAATTGACACCGCTGCCACTTCACCGATGGCCAGACAGCCTTCCTGGCCGCTTTCATGCCCTCATGAGCATCGCTGATCAGAAGTTGGATGCCATGCAGCCCACGCTCCTGCAAACTGCGCATAAATGAACGCCAGTGCGCCTCCGCCTCAGATAATTCCACCGAACAGCCCAGCACTTCTCGCTTGCCTTCCGGTGTTACGCCAATGGCAACCAACACGGCGCAATCGACAAGCACATTGTCCTGTCGAACCTTCTCATATCGTGCATCCAGAAAGACGTAAGGGTAAGCGCCCAATGGACGATCTCGCCATGCCAACAACGATGCATCCAGTTCCTTCGTTGCTCTACTTACTTGCGTTGATGTGACATTCAGCCCGCACAGCTTTTCCGTGATTTCAGCAACTTTCCGTGTCGATACGCCTTGCACATACATCTCTGCCAGTGCCAGCTTTAAAGCACGCTCTGATCGCATACCACGCTCCAATGCCTGAGGATAAAACTCGCAGTCGCGTGTTTGCGGAACCTGTAACTGTAGCGCGCCAAGACGCGTATCCAGGCGCTTCGCTTTAAAGCCATTGGCCTGACTCACACGCGCTTCACTTCGTTCATAGGGGCCTACGCCGAGGTAGTGACTGCGCTCAATACGCATCGCTTCATTTAACAAAATCTCAACCGCTCCAGCCAGTCCGTCCATGCCTGTCGACATTAATACTTCTACCGCATCACTCGCGGCGCTAC
>JALUWF010000291.1 GCA_027019785.1 Mariprofundus sp.
CCCCACCCCACCTCACGATGACGCAGTTTCTTTCGGCTACGGGGTCTATAGCATACCCCGACATGGACTTGCACCATGCTGATTGTAGTACGCTACGAGCGTACGAGGTGCGGCTTCAGCCGCGCAAACATTGTAGAAGCGCACGGCTAAAGCCGTACCTTCAAGTTTTTTTCATGTGATGCCAAGGTGTTGAATTTAGTAATGCAACCCTGGCCACGAATGACACGAATGACACGAATTCACACGAATGGAAAGGCAATATGCAGTAGGCGGTTTAAAGTTTTAATCAGTGTTAATTCGTGGAATCAGTGGCTAGTTTGTTTGATGTTTTTAATTTGGTTCCGGCTATGCTGGGTTAGGAGTTTTATAATGAGTCGAATGTTTAACCCGCCGCATCCCGGTGAAATATTGAAAGAGGATGTTTTGCCCGATCTGGGGCTAACCGTGACTGAAGCGGCCAAACAGCTTGCCGTGACGCGTGTAACCCTGTCCAGAATTATCAATGACAAGTCGGGCATCAGTCCGGACATGGCTTTGCGCCTTGCTGCATGGCTGGGCACTTCTGCCGATTCATGGCTGAACATGCAGGTTGCTTATGATCTATGGCAGGCGGAACAACAACCACGTCCAACGATTTCCGCAGCACGTTTGCAGCATGCATAACGCATGTTTTTAGACACATCTTTTCCGTCATTCCCGATCAGGTGAATCGCGAAGCGAGAGAGTATCCCCTGGGGGAAGGTTTTATCGGGAATCCATAGAGCCTGGGAAAGACTGGAAAAAGGTGCGCAAGAAAATACATGGATCCCCGATAGAAACTTTCGGGGATGACCGCTTTATAGCAGCAAGAAGATAGGGAGTACGGTAACACGATGTCACTACAACAAAAAATAGACCGCATCACTGATATCCTGCGCCGTGATGATGGTATCTCCGGTGCCATGCACTACACCGAGCAGACTTCGTGGATTCTGTTTCTGAAATTCCTCGATGATTACGAAGCGGAAAAGGCCGATGATGCCATTCTATCCGGCATTGATTATACACCGGTATTGGATGAGGAACACCGCTGGAGCAACTGGGCATGCCCCAAAACGGCAGAGGGAAAGCTGGATATTCAACAAGCTCGCACCGGTGATGATCTGCGCGATTATGTGAACGACAAGCTGTTTCCCTACCTCAAATCCTTCCGCACCACGGCGCAGAATGATCCACAGTCGTTTGAATATAAAATCGGGGCCATTTTTGAATATCTGGATAACAAGATTGCCTCCGGCCACACCTTGCGCGAGGTGGTGGATATCATCGACAGCCTCAATTTCCAGTCGGAAAC
>JALUWF010000292.1 GCA_027019785.1 Mariprofundus sp.
GTTTTGAATTGTTTTGCTGGCTTTCTGTCGGCGGTTGGCATACAGTGCGCCGAGCACGACATGGTTGTTCAAGGTGTTTTTTGGCCGATTCGGAAGTTTCTTCTCGATTTTCTCCAGTAATAATCTTAATGAACATGTATGCATATCAAATAGTATTAAATCGAGGAATGTAAAAATGGCAACAGGTACAGTTAAATGGTTCAATGATACCAAAGGTTTTGGCTTTATTGCTCAGGACGATGGTGGTGACGACGTATTCGTACACTTTTCAGCAATTCAGACAGAAGGCTTCAAGTCTCTGGCTGAAGGCCAGAAAGTGGAATTCGAGATCGAAGACGGTCAGAAAGGCCCTCAGGCTCGCAACGTCACAGCTGCTTAAATACAACTATGTTTGACCTGCACCCTGTCTGAAAAGGCGGGGTGTTTTTTTGTAAGGAGGGTACATTTTGTTTGCTCGTATCTTGATCGCCAACAGAGGCGAGTGCGCCATCCGTATTATTCGCGCCTGCAATGAACTCGGTATTGAGGCGGTCGCCATCTATTCTGAACCGGACAGCCATGCCCTGCATGTCAAAAAGGCGGATCAGGCAGTATTGATCGGCCCTGATCCGGTCAAAAGCTATCTGAATATTCACCGTATTATTGATATTGCGATTAAAACCAAATGTGATGCGATTCATCCTGGTTACGGATTTCTGTCCGAAAATGCCGATTTTGCCAGAGCCATCACAGAAGCGGGCATCACCTATATCGGCCCTTCGCCTGATGCCATTGAAAATATGGGCAGTAAAACCCATGCGCGTACGGCCATGCTTGCTGCCGGTATTCCCTGTATTCCGGGCACTGAAGCCTCACTGCAAAATGTTGAAGAGGCGTTGCAGACAGCAGGCCAAATGGGCTATCCCGTGATGTTGAAGGCGGCGGCCGGCGGTGGCGGTCGCGGTATTCGTCGCTGCGACAGTGATGCTGAAGTGGTGGAAAATTACCAGATTACGACGCGCGAGGCGTTGGCTGCATTCGGTAATGGCGAGCTGTTTATGGAAAAATGCATCGTCGATCCGCGTCATATCGAGTTTCAGATTCTGGCTGACAGCCATGGCAATTGTGTGCATCTGTATGAGCGAGACTGCTCCATTCAGCGTCGCAATCAGAAGCTGATTGAGATCGCCCCCTCCAATTTTATTGATGATGAGATGCGCCGGCGCATGGGCGCGACAGCCGTGCAGGCGGCCAGGGCGGTCGGCTATGTGAATGCAGGCACCGTTGAATTTCTGGTGGATAAAAATCACGACTACTATTTTATGGAGATGAATACCCGCCTGCAGGTAGAGCACACCATTACCGAAGCGATCACCGGCGTGGATATTGTGGCCGAGCAGATCGCGGTCGCTGCCGGCAACGAACTGCCTTTCAGGCAGGATGACATCAGTGTCCGGGGCCATGCGGTTGAGTTCCGCATCAATGCGGAAGATCCGATGAACAACTTCTTACCAACGCCGGGGCTAATCACCCGCTACCATTCAGCCGGGGGGCCCGGCGTGCGCGTGGATGGCTGCGTCTATTCCGGTTACGAGATTCCGCCGCATTATGATTCCATGTGCGCCAAGCTCACAGTATGGGGTCACACCTGGAAGCATACGGTGCTGCGCTGCCAGCGCGCCTTGAAGGAGTACGATATCCGCGGCGTCAAAACCACGTTGCCGCTGTATCGGCAGATCGCCGCCTCGCCTCTCTTTATGGATGGGCAGTTTGATACCGGATTTCTGGATCAGCATCCGTCGCTGCTGGAGTATAAGCCCTATGATGCAAGAGAAGATATTGCCACAGCTGTTGCCATTGCTATTGCAGCGCATGCCGGTCTGTAAAGTGAGCAACCGCAAGGAAAGGATTTTACCATGAAGGATCACACCGTGAATAAAGCAAAACAGCTGGCTATTACCGAACTTGCCCTGCGTGACGGGCATCAGTCGCTGCTGGCCACGCGTATGCGGCTCGACGACATGCTGCCGATTTGCGAAAAGATGGATGCCATCGGCTACTGGTCGATTGAAGCATGGGGCGGAGCCACATTTGATACATGCCTGCGTTATCTTAAAGAGGGGCCGTGGGTGCGCTTGCGCGAGCTGAAAAAAGCGCTGCCCAATACGCCGATCCAGATGCTGCTGCGTGGCCAGAATCTGCTGGGCTACCGCCACTATGCCGATGATGTGGTGCGCAAATTTATCGATCTGGCGGCGCTCAACGGTGTGGATGTGTTCCGCACCTTTGATGCCATGAACGACACGCGTAATTTGCGTACTGCTATTTCGCAGGTGAAGACCAACGGAAAAATCGCCGAAGGCACGATCTGTTATACCACCAGTCCGGTGCATACGCCGGAATATTTTGTTGATCTGGGTAAAAAAATTGAAGACATGGGCTGTGATACGCTGGCCATCAAGGATATGGCCGGGTTGCTGACGCCCGCCGCTGCGAGTGAATTGATCAGTGCACTCAAGCAGGTTGTTGCTATCCCGTTGCACCTGCATTGTCATGCAACCTCGGGCGTGGCGGAAATGGTGCAGTGGGAGGCGGTGCATGCGGGTTGCGATATTATTGATACGGCTATTTCACCACTGGCCGGCGGCACCTCGCACCCGGCCACCGAATCGATGGTGGCGGCGTTTGCCGGTAGCCCATTTGACACCGGACTGAATTTACAGGCATTGCAGGAGGTGGCGGCATATTTCCGAGAGGTACGCAAGAAGTATGCGCGTTATGAATCGGATGTGACCAGCGTGGATACGCGCGTGTTTATTAATCAAATTCCGGGGGGGATGATTTCAAATCTTGCCAACCAGCTCAAGGAGCAGGATGCGCTGGATAAGATGGATCAGGTGCTCGAAGAGATTCCCAGGGTGCGTCAGGACTTCGGCTACCCGCCGCTGGTGACGCCAACCAGTCAGATTGTCGGCACGCAGGCAGTGCTTAATGTGATTTCTGGCAAGAAATATAAAGTGATCACCAACGAGACCAAAGGCTATCTGCGCGGCATGTATGGCAAGGCTCTGGGTGAGATCAACAAGGAAGTGAGGGCGCTGGCGCTGGGTGATGAAGAGCCCATTGTAGTGCGCCCGGCTGATCTGATTCCCGATGAACTCGATGAACTGACGCGCGAAATCGGAGATAAAGCCAGATCGGTCGAAGATGTGCTGTCCTATGCCATGTTTCCGGCCATTGCCATGGAGTTTTTCGCAGAACGCGAGTCCGGTCAGTTCAATATTGAACCGCTCAATGAGCCGGCTCAGCCGGAGGCTGTGCATGCGGCCGCGCCGGGGCTGGCCCCGACCGAATTCAATATTACCATTCATGGCGAGCAGTACCACATCAAGATTGATGGTTCCGGCCATAAGAGCGAGGAAGTGCGCCCGTTCTTTGTGAAGGTGGATCATGTACTCGAAGAGGTGTTTGTCGAAACATTGACCGAGGTGGTGCCGACTGCCGACGGAAAAATTGATGCCAGACGTGCTTCGAAAGGCTCAAAACGGCCGAAAGCCACCAGAGACAGTGATGTCACCACGCCGATGCCGGGGCGTGTCGTGGCCGTCAATGTTGCCGTAGGCGATGAGATTGAAGCTGGTCAAACCGTCCTGACCGTCGAAGCTATGAAGATGGAGAATCCGGTGCACGCACCGGAATCGGGTACGGTCAAGGCAATTTATGTGGTGGAAGGCGATACAGTCAATCCGGATGAATGTCTGATTGAAGTGGAGTAACATGCATAGCGTGTTTCTATCACTGAGCTTTTGCAGGCCTGTTGGCGTACAATTTCGGTGATTGGCGGAGGTCGGCTCGATCGACTTTGGCGGCAGTTTCAGTGCCGCATGTTACCAGCTATCAAACCCAGACCGATCCTGCGCGGCACTGTTTTCTGCATGGCGAAGAGCAGTTTATGACGCCAGCCGGGTATGCAGTAGCCACCGCCTTTTTCCAGCCTGAGCAAGCCGGCATGGATGATGACCGGAATGGGGGTGCGGAAAAATGAGCCGGTGCTGTGCGGCATGCCGGAGATATTCCGAAACCCTGTCGGCGACGGACCGGGCGCCAGTGTTACAATACGCATGCGTCCGGCAAGCTCGATTCTTAGTGCTTCGCTCCAGTAGGTTAGCCCCGCTTTGGCGGCAGCATAGGTGCTCATATAGGGCAGGGGATATTCTCCGGCCAGCGAAGATACATTGATGATAAATCCATTGTGTCTGAGCAGGGTGGGTAGCAACGCATGGGCCAGGGCGATAGGGGCTTTCAAATCTGTTTTGATGACATCGATCTGGGGTACGATGCCGGTCTGTTCAAAACTTCCCCAGATGCCGAAGCCTGCATTGTTGACAAGCCCGGCCAGTGGTTCATTTTCAACGCTTGATATCAACTCGGACAAACCATGTCTGGCATTGAGGTCCGATTGCACCAGACGATGTCTGTCCGGATGCTTGAGCGCATTCAGTGTCATTTGCAGGCGTGCTTTATCGCGACCGTGCAGAATCAGGCGATAGCCTGCCGGTTCCATCTGTTTGGCAAATTCCAGACCAAAACCGCCGGATGCGCCGGTAATCAGTACGCTTTTGACGGAGCTTTCAGGCATGGGTGATGGAGAGCATGTGCATGCGTCTTTGCCTGAAACTGGAAATTTTATGGACGCCGAAGGCGTTTAGCTCTGTCAGACATGCGTTCATGCCGTGGCCGACTTCGACGGGCGCATGCGCATCCGAGCCGAATGCGAATGGAATCCCCAGCGCGGCTGCACGGCTGATGATGCGCCTGTGCGGATAGATTTCAGCTACCGGTTTACGCAGACCCGCCGAAGAAATTTCCAGCGCCGCCCCGGATTTCAACACCGCCTGCAGCATGGCTTCTTCAGCCTGTTGCACAGTCTGGCTGTCAGCCGGGGCGCGATGGCCAAATTTCTTGATCAGGTCAGGGTGGCCGATGATATCGAACATGCCGGTTGCAGCGGATTCAGCCACCAGATCGAAATAGGCTGCATAGGCGTCTTCGATATGCCATGTGTCCCAGATCTGGATGCAGTCCGGGTTATCAAAGCCCCAGTCGCCGATATAGTGCACCGAACCGATGACATAATCCCAGTCGTATGCGGCGATCATATCTTCCACATAGCGTTCCGTACCGGGATGAAAATCCGCTTCCAGGCCGATGCGAATGGTCAAACGATCCGAGAAGGTGTCACGCACCTGTTCTACTTCCTGTAAATAGTTCACCAGTTCGGAACGATCCATACGCCATGCTTTATCAAAGCCGCCGGGCATGGGGGAGTGGTCAGACATGCCGATTTCAGTCAGTCCGGTGGCAATGGCTGCTTCAGCATAATCGGCGACAGTGCCGCAGGCATGGTTGCAGCGTGGCGTATGCATGTGGTAATCAGGAACCGGCTTAAAATGCATGAGGTTGCTATGTGCTCTTGTTACGGGCTGCTTTCTCATCGTGGCCGGAAACACCGAAACGGCGGGCCAGCTCTATCAATACATCGTCAGCCGACAGGCCTTTTTGAGCCAGCATCACCATGCAGTGGAACCACAGGTCGGCGGTTTCGTAGATGATCTGTTCGCGGTCATCATTCTTGGCAGCGATAATGGTTTCAACTGCCTCTTCACCGATCTTTTCCAGCATCTTGTCCGGTTTGGCATACAGCGAAGCTACATAGGATGCGTCGGGGGATTCTGATTTACGCGCTTCGAGCACAGCGGTCAGTGCTTGCAGGATTTCATTGTTGTTCACGTTACAGGCTCCTCAATCGTAACCCATGCATCACCCTGTTGTTGTTTGTAAAAACAGGATTGGCGGTTGGTATGGCAGGCTGGGCCGGTTTGGTCGATTTCTAACAGGATCGTATCGCCGTCGCAATCGAGGTACATTTCGATAACCTTCTGGATATGACCGGATGATTCGCCTTTTTTCCACTGTTTTTGGCGCGAACGGGAATAGTAGTGAGCAAAGCCGGTCGACATGGTCTGCATAAATGCTTCTTTATTCATCCATGCCATCATCAAGACGCGCCCGGTGTTGGCGTCCTGTGCGATGGCTGGCACCAGACCGGCATCATTGAATGTGATCTGGTTCAGTAAGCTCATGCTGTTATCGTTTTTAAGGCGCGGGATGCGGCGGCGATGGTGTTATCGATATCTGCATCGCTGTGGGCGGCGGACATAAACGTCGCTTCATATTGCGACGGAGCCAGATAGACGCCTTCATCCAGCATAGCATTGAAATAACGGCCAAAGAAAGCCAGATCGCAATGGTTGCTGACATCTGTGCAGCAGGTCACGGCATCCAGCTCAGTGAAGAAAATGGTAAACATGGCGCCGACCTGGTTGGCGACAGCAGGCACGCCAGCGGCTTTGCAGCCGGCCAACAGACCTTGCACCAGCTTGGTAGTTTTGCGCTCCAGTTCGTCATAGAAGCCCGATGCTTGCAGGCGGGTGAGTGTCTCCAGGCCGGCTCGCATGGCCAGTGGATTGCCGGATAGGGTGCCGGCCTGATAGACCGGGCCATCAGGAGAAATTTTGCGCATGATCTCTTCGCGGCCGCCGTAAGCGCCGACCGGCAGACCGCCGCCGATAATTTTACCCAGACAAGTCAGATCGGGCATAATACCGAAACGCTCCTGTGCGCCACCAAGGCCGACGCGGAAACCGCACATCACTTCATCGAAAACAAGCAATGCGCCTTCAGCATCGCAGATATCGCGCAACTGCTGCAGGAAGCCGTTGTCGTTCAACAGCATCACACCTGTATTGCCCGGCACCGGTTCGACAATAATGCAGGCAATCTCTCCCGGATTTTCAGCGAACAGACGTTGAATGGCGTCAATATCATTGAACGGGGCAGTCAGCGTCAACTTGGCATAATCCGCCGGTACGCCGGCGGAGTCAGGCTCGCCAAAGGTGGCGGCACCGGAACCCGCCTTGACCAGAAAACCATCGGCATGACCGTGGTAGCCTCCATCGAATTTGATGAATTTGTCCCGGCCGGTAAAACCACGCGCCAGCCTTAATGCGCTCATGGTGGCTTCCGAGCCGGAATTAACAAAACGCACCACATCGATCGAAGGCACCAGGTCAATGACCAGTCTGGCCAGCTCGATTTCCAGCTCGCACGGCGCGCCGAAACTCATGCCGGCTTCAGCCGTCTGCTGCACGCCTTTCACCACATCCGGATGGGCATGGCCGAGAATCATCGGTCCCCATGAACCGACATAGTCGATATATCGGTTGCCATCGACATCGCGCACATACGCACCTTTGGCAGAGGCGAAGAAGCGGGGCGTACCGCCAACCGATTTGAAGGCGCGAACCGGCGAATTGACGCCGCCCGGCAATAGTTTGCGGGCCTGATCGAAATCATTTTGGGAGCGGGTTATGTCTGACATGAACAATCCTTGTGTTAAAATGTGTCGCGACGGTAGGAAGCGAATGCGCCCGTGTCAATGCTGGTCACAAAGCTGTGGGTCAACGACTTATACTACGAACGCGCTTGCATGATTTCTCATGCTAACGAGTTGTTTGTTTGATATTAAAGCTTCTCAACTGTTGCATCACGCAAGCCTAACAGTTTGACCAGGGCATCACGACGTTTCTTAGCTGCCTGTTGGCTGGAAAAGCCGCCAACCCGGATGTGATGGTAGATTCTTCCTTTGTCGGTGATCTGTACTACCCTGCTTTCCACTCCCATCGCACGGATACGCGCCACATGTTGTCGGGCTGATTTATCTGAATTGACCGATGCCAGATCAATGATCCAGTTTCCGGTCTGGTTTGATGCTTTATTTTCTGGCGGGGTTGCAGTGCCAGCGGTTGGTTGATGTGCTGGCGGCTGCATTGCTGTTGCGCTGCCTGCGGCGGCTTCCGGCGAAGTGACGGGCGATTTGTGGCTGTCGACTGCAGGTTGTTCGGGGATAGGCTCTTTCTGTACCACAGCAGTGTTTTCAGTCTGCTTATCGCTGGATGCGGTCAGCCAATAGATGCCACCAACCACTA
>JALUWF010000293.1 GCA_027019785.1 Mariprofundus sp.
CTTGCTTCGCAGTGCGCGCCACCAGCGATTGCCTTCATAGGTTTGCCACATGATTAATGCAGGCACCGCGCGCAACCATTCTGCAGCGCGTTGCAGCATGGACAGAGCCAGCGCGGTCGCCGCATCCAGACCAAACAGCTGGCCGGCCAGCACGTAGCCGGCCTCCTGCACACCCAGCCCCGCTGGAGATATGAATGCCACGGAACGCAGCGCCGCAATGATTGCCTCCAGTGCAATCACCTGATGCCATGCAAGTGGATGGCCGATATATCGTAATCCCACCCAGGCGGCCATCGCGCCGATAAACCAGGCCAGCAGATGAATCAAAAAAGCCATCAACACCGCGCCTCTGCGATGATATATGCGCTTTGTAATCGCATGAATGCCTTGCATGGAGATGCGAACCGGCTCCAGCCAGCCGCTGGTCCACTGTGATACCACAGCTTCAATCCGCAACAACAGGCCGGCATTCTGCGCATAGGCGAAACCACCGATGGCGGCGGCGGCAACCAATAATCCGGCAAGCGTGGGCACAATAAATGATGCCCCCGGCAGGGTAAAGCCGACAAGCAACACGCCCGCCAGCGTATAGATAATCTGGCTGGCCAGCGCTTCGGTCAGATCCACCAGCGTGGCGGCGGCGGCCTGCGGTTGATCCATTCCGGCCATGGTCAAGATGCGCATACCCGCCAGTTCACTGCCAAGCGGCGGCGTAATCCACATTTCACCAACCGCATCCCGCACCCAGCGCGCACGTACAAATACGCCAAAGCCGGGCACTGATTCAGGCGGAGAAACCAGTCGCCATGCGACAGCGCACAGGATGACCGGCAGCATGTGAACCATCGCCATCAGCGTGACCCCCATCCAGCCGGCAGCCGCAATTGCCTCGCCGATTTTGCCGATGCCGCTGTAGGCAAACAGGATTATCGCCAGCAACAGGCCCGCCATCAGGCTGATCCATACGCCCTTTTTCATCATCTGTGCAAACCGTCAAAAGAGATCAATTTCATCCCTGCCTGTTCAACCAGTTTACGCATCGCCGGATCGGCCATGGCCTGAAACTCCTCCACGCAGCGATAATGCGACGGCAATGCATCTTCTCCGCGCCAGTGGCGCGTGGCCGGATGACAATAGATTTCGCTCACCCCGTCCGGCAGTTCGCGTAAAAATCGTTTCACCCGTTCAGGCGTCATATCGCCGCTATCGTGCAAACCGAACATGTAATCATTGCATCGTATGTCGTTGCTGTGCAGGCGCTGACGCATACGCAGCAGGCGTGCGGCAGAGCATAGCCATGCAAGCCATCGGGACAGCGGGCGCTGATGTTGGGCGCGCCATGAGGCCAGTGGTGGCTCCACCGGCCAGCGTACGCTTTTGATTCCAAACTCATCCGCCATGCGCACCAATAACCCCACAATCGTAGGATGCTGATGAAAATGATGGTGGGCATTGACATGATCCAGTGTAAGTTCGGTGGCAAGAAACAGGGAGAACTGGGCACGCATTTCCCGCTCTACCTGTTGTTGCAAACGCGGTTGAAAAAAAATGCGCGCGCCAATCATTGCCGGGTTACGATGGAAACGACCATCAGCAGCGACCAGATCGGGAATCTCGTCCGGCGGCAGCGCAGGGCGTCCATCCACCAGCACCAGATGCAATCCAACCCCGAGCCTGGGCATAGCGCGGGCTCGCGTGATGGCATCTGCCGCCATTTTTCCTGTCACCATCAGACTAGCACAGGTCAAGATGCCGTTTCGGTGCGCATCCTCTACGGCTTCATTGACCGGTAGCGCCAGACCAAAATCGTCAGCTGTGCAGATCAGTTGCTTCAAGGTTCCGTATCATTCACAGGTTGCAACACCCGTGCCAATCGAATGCCGACGTGAAACACAAAGCTGTATTGATCATCTTCCTCGACATCCGTAAACATGCTATTGAATTTTTTAATCCGCGCGCGCAGGCGAGCCATGTTAGCACGCCAGGCAGAAAGTGCAGGGTAATCTGTTTCGGCAGTTTGCTGACGATAACCTGTTGTGCATCCCTGACCTTTACCGGCAGATAAAGCGCCCCGACATATACATCAAAAAATAACGCTGCAGTGATCCACCGTTTCATCATCAACTCCTGGCAAGAAATGCTGTGATGTATGAAAGTGGATGTCCACCAGTTATGCCAAATCAGTTACCAAAGCACTCCACGCCTTTACCCTCAGCCTGTATGGTTTGTTTCAGGAGTCAACCAGGCCCATCTGACGTGCTTCAAAAATCGCTTCTGAACGGGAGTGAACTTTGAGTTTTTTATAGATGCGCTTGGCATGGGTCTGAATCGTTGCCAGCTTGCAATCCAGCAGGTTCGCTGCTTCGCTGTAGCTGTAGCCCCTAGAAAATATGTTCAAAACCTGGTTTTCCTTACTGGATAGCATGTTGCCATGCAGCGCAGCTTTACTTCGACGCTGACCTGTATCAAATGTTTTTTTGGATGACAAGGCCAGCAACATTTCAAGTTCAGGCAGGTCTTTCGCCATGGAAGCATGTAATGACTGTAAACATTGATAGGCAGCGAGTAGTGCATCCCGTTCGCTCAGATCGCCCCCTGATGGGTTTAACATCAGAGGATGAAGCTCACTGCAATAGTGCAGCATTTGCGCGCGAAGCTTGTCCAGATTAAGCGTTCGATAATAAAGCCGTTCCATCAGCACTACCTCCCCGCAAAGTCAATGTGCTATATATAGACCAAGATCCGGGAGATTGCAAACTTTAACAGGTTAGACAACCTGCTATTCGGCCGACTGGTGCATCACCTCATAGAGCGTAGCTTTCAGTGCTTTGGCATTGAATGGTTTTTGCAGAAAAGAATCGGGCCTGTCTCCGCGAATCAGAGCGCCGGCCTCGATTTCCGAATATCCGGATACCAGAATAATAGGCACGCCGGGGTCAACCTGACGCATCCCGGCCATCGCTTCGACGCCGCCCAGCACAGGCATGGTCATATCCAGTAGAACCGCAACAAGATTATCATGCCGCCTGCCAAACAACTCCAGCCCCTCTTTACCATCTTCAGCAGTAACCACGTCAAAATTCATATTTTCGATCAATAACCGAGCCACATTGCGTACCCGCAAATCATCATCGACAACCAGTACCTTGCCATCGCCCTGCCATGCATCGACTTCAACGGTGCTGACAACCTTGGCGCTGAATGCCTGTGTGGTCAAGGGCAGGTAGACTCGAAATGCACTACCCTTACCGGGCGTACTGAAAACCTGAAGCGCCCCGTGATGCCCCCGCACAATGCCAAGAACTGCCGACAACCCCAAACCGCTGCCGGTCTCCTTGGTGGTGAAAAAAGGATCAAAGATCTTGTCCTGCATCTCCTGGCTCATGCCGCAACCGGTATCCCGCACCTCAAGAATCACATACTCTCCTGCCGATAACTCCCTGCCATTATATAGCGTGGACAACTGCTCATGATCCATCTTTCTGACGCCGCTGGATACCTTGATCTCTCCACTTGCACTACCAATCGCATCAGCGGAATTGACGATGAAATTCAGAATCAGCTGCTGAATCTGGGCTTGGTCTCCTTCTATACCAGGTAAATGACTGTTCAGTTTTATTTTCAGGGCGATATTGCTGCTAACGGACGCACGGATCAGTTTACCCATCGACTTGACCATGTCATTGAGGTTAATCACGCGCATTTCATAGCTACCCTTGCCGGCATAGGCCAGCATCTGCTTGCATAACTCTGCGGCGTTATCGCAGGAGTCAACAATATTATCAATATGTCCGATGACGGCAGGTTTATCCTCCAGCCTGCCTCTGGCCAGTTCGGCATTGCCCAGAATCGCGGTCAGCAGATTATTGAAATCATGCGCAATGCCGCCAGCCAGCACGCCAAGCGATTCAAGCCGCTGGGCATGCTCCAGTTGCGCTTTTAACTGATGATGCTCGGCATCATGTTCTTTCTGTTTGCTGACATCCTCCGCCGTAACCAGAAAAGATTGTTTACCTTCATACGTCAGCGGGCATGACTGCAGCTTGGCCACCGTCTGCCCACCGTTTTTATGTAGCACTCGCCGCTCAATGATCGGTGCGGGCAAACCTGATGCAGCCATGCGTTCAATGCGTTGTTTGACCTGTTCACGATCATCGCGATGCACATAATCAAAGATGGATGTTCCGATTATCTCTTCGGGGCTATCAGCACCCCACAAACGGGCTGCGGCCATATTGCAATAGAGCCACTTATCATTGCAATGTACGCCAAGCGCATGCGGTAACAGATCCATCAAACGCCTGTAGCCGGTTTTACTATCCGCCAACAGGTGCTGCTCATGTTTCAGGTTGCTGGTTGTTTCAGATAACCGATTTTGACTACTATCCTGTACTTTTTCACGCCACCGAACTGTATAAGTTGCAATCAAACTGAATGCCACGTAGGCCAGACAGATATAGGCCAGTTTTTGCCAGACTATATCGTCAAGCGTTGTACTCAAGGCTGCAATAACAATGGCGTAAACAATCGTCCACGCCAGACCTGTGCGTGAACCGGAACTCAAACAGGCAATAAACGGAAACCCGAAACTCCAGATAAATCCGATCTCACTATACCCCCCCTGCAGGAACAGCAGGGAAAACAGAATGGCAGGGTGCAAAATAAACAGGTTCTGTTGCAGCAGGGGCGCATCCTGTCTGCTTGTCCACCAGTACAGACCCGCCAGCGTCGCCACCATGCCCAACTCAATCTGGCCGAGGCCATATAAATTCTGCGTAAAATTAATCAGGCTGAAGGCGCAGACAAAGGGAATCGCCACCAACAGGGATAGCTGCAATGGATTCATCGCCAGCACGGTAGAACGTGCGCCTCCCGATGTCACGCTATTTGCCATGACTGCCACATCCATATCTCAACATACACAGTTCATAGCAAATCAGAAGCATTTTGCGCATGTTTCGATCAATTACTGACATGCTTTTCTCCATTATATCGTCTGCATGATAGCGCGTAACGCCTCCGGTGAATACGGTTTCTGGATAAATCCCGCCAGTCCCTGTCCAACAAAACGACTCGTTGCATCCTGTTCGTTGTAACCACTGGTAAGGATTACTTTCACATCGGCATTGGTCCTGCGCAGTTCCCTGAAACATGCCTTGCCATCCATCTTCGGCATGGTCATATCCATTAGCACCCCGACAATCTCATCCTGGTGCTGACGATACACGTCCAGTCCTTGCAGCCCATTTTCCGCCGTAAAGATTGAAAAGCCCATATCTTCCAGCATCATTGCTGCAACTTCTCTGATAGTCTCCTCGTCATCAACGACCAGAATTGCGCCCCTGCCCTGCCATCGCGTGACTTGCTGCGTTGGCAAGCGTTGATCCACCGGTTGTTCGGAGGCCGGCAGCAATATTTTAAAGGTCGTGCCTTTGCCTGGTTCGCTGTACACCCGCAGCGCGCCATGGTGGCCGCGTATGATGCCGAGCACGGCGCTCATACCCAGCCCGCGACCCGTGAATTTGGTGGTGAAAAACGGATCAAATATTTTCTTCATGGTGTCAGCATCCATGCCGCAACCGGTATCGGACACTTCGATATAGACATAGCGCCCTTGCGGCAGTGTTTCGCCGGAAATGGCAGCCTGCAAATAACTGCCATCGGCATGCATGACACCGGTAGAAAAGGAGATCACGCCGCTTTTATCACCAATGGCTTCGTTGGCATTGGTGATCAGATTCAGAATGACCTGTTGAAGTTGGGCCATATCCGCTTCAACGGCCGGCAGATGTTCAGCCAGGTGATATTTGATGACCACATTCTTCCTGATCGATACTTCCATCAATCGCGTCATCTCCTCCACCATGTCCGACAGATTGATCGCCTTGACCACAAATTTCCCCTTACCCGAATAGGCCAGCATCTGCCTGCACAAGTCCGAGGCCCGCTGCGTCGATGCCTCAATACGGGCCAGTTTCTCCTTGGCAGGAGACGCATCATCGAGGCTGCGCTCAGCCATGGCGGCATTACCCATGATGGCGGTCAGAATATTGTTGAAATCGTGCGCAATACCGCCTGCCAGAATGCCAAGGCTCTCCAGCCTCTGGGTATGCTCCAGTTGCTGATTACGTTTGCGCTCCTCGGTCAGATCCCGCGCGATAACAGAGTAGTGAGTGACATGGCCATTGGCGTCTTTATGGGCAGTAAATACCGCTGATGCAGGCACCTCATGTCCATCCTGATGCAAAAACGTACACTCCACCTGACAACTGCCCTGCTGCTCGGCAATCGGAAAAATCCGCTCTTTCAGCCGTTTACTCTCTTCTACAGGATGAAAATCGCTGATCATCTTGTCATGAATCTGCGTATCAGGCGCCAGCCCAACCATCTTCAGACCCGCCGTATTCACATACAACACATGGCCATCAACATCAGCGGTGCCGACAAAATCGGATGTCAGCTCGAGAATGGCGGCCAGACGGGAAATCTCTTCCTCGCGTTGCCGACGTTCACTAATGTCATGAATAACCACCTGAATCACAGAATGATTGTTCCAAAAGACCGGCATCGCCTCTACTTCGGCGATGAAACTACGACCGTCAGAACGTAGCAGTTGCTCCTCAGCCAAGGTGGCCGGTTCCCGCCTCTGCATCACCTGTTGCATCCGTTCCACAATCATTTGTCGCGAATCTGCATGCACAAAATCCATCATATTCCTGCCTGTCAAAACATCCGTCGGCAAGCCGGCCATACGACAGGCCGCAGGATTGGCATAGACAATCACGCCCTGTTCATGCACCAGCACGCCATCAGGCAGCATATCCAGCAGATGACGTTGATTCTCTTCGTTGCGGGCCAGGCGTCGATCAGCCATAGCAGACTGATCAAGCGCAGCCATCACCAGTACGCCGCCCTGAATCAGGCCGGTAATGATCGTCAGTATCATCGCCATCAACTGTGTATCCAGTCCATTTAGCGGCCCATTCTGGAGCGGCAGCGCAAAGAAGTGCACGGCCGCCATGCCGCTGTAGTGCATGGAAGATACAGCCAAGCCCATGACCACGGCGGCCGACAGCTTAAGGCGCATCTCTCCAAACACCTGGCTTTGGCGCAGGTGATTGGAAATCCATAGTGCAGCTGAAGAGGCTGCTATAGCAATGATGACAGAGGCGGCAACCCATAGGTAATTATAGGACATCGATGCCGCCATCTGCATCGCGGCCATGCCCGTATAGTGCATGCCGGCAATGCCGCTACCCATCAGCGTCCCCACCCCCAGCAGGCGTTTGCCGCTCAGCCTGCCGCCCCGGCGCAACGGCAGAATGCCGAGGGTCGAAAAACCAATGCCGACCAGCAGTGACAGCAGTGTCAACCCGCCATCATAACGCACAGGCACGGAGATATTCAATGCCAGCATAGCGATAAAGTGCATGGTCCAGATTCCGGCCCCGAGGCTCACGCCAAACACCAGCGCCCACAGCGTCGTACGACCCGGGCCAGCGTCATGATCATGGATACGCGGCACTGCTGCCAGCGCCACAAAAGCGGATACGGTGGCAATCGCCACCGACAACACTACCAAAGCGTAGTTATAGCTAACGGGCAGTTCGTGAAGCACAGCCAATCAGTCGATCACTTTCACGCCCTTCGGCGTGCCCATCAGCACCACATCGGCCCCCTGATGCGAGAAAATGCCATTGGTCACCACACCGGGGATGCTGTTCAGGTGATCTTCCAGGCCGCGTGCATCGGTAATTTTCAGGCCATGCACGTCAATAATAATATTACCATTATCGGTCACGAAATCTTCACGCAGCACAGGCTCTCCGCCCAGTTCTCTGGCCGCATTGGCCACCAGCGCACCAGCCATGGGAATCACCTCGATTGGCAAAGGAAATGTGCCAAGATGCTCCACCTGCTTGCTCTCATCAACAATGCAGACGAAAGCATCGGATGCCGCCGCCACAATTTTTTCGCGTGTCAGTGCGCCGCCGCCTCCCTTGGTGAGATTCTTGCCGGCATCAAATTCATCGGCCCCGTCGATATAGACCGACAGCGCATCCACCTGCGTTAATGCTTCATTTAAATCCATGACGTCTATACCATGGCCGCTCAATCGGGCAGCAGTGGCCTCTGAGCTGGCCACGGCACCGAGAATCTCATCCTTCATGGCGGCCAGCGCATCGATGAACATATTGGCCGTAGAGCCGGTGCCAACACCGATAATGGTATCCGCTTTCACATATTCAAGCGCCGCCTCGGCCACCTGTTGTTTCATTTCATTCTGTTTAGTTTCGTTCCGGATCATTACCCCTCCCTCCTTATGGATCATCAATGGATCAGATGAATGGGCAGACTAACCCATAGTCCGACTTTCAGCAAAGCAGATGAATAGCTAGTGTGACGCACATGAGTGGATTCCCTGTATTTGAACATATTGCCAGTAGTGATTTAATGCTTAGCGGGCTGGTGGCGCTGGGAGTACTGCAACTGACATGGTTCTCTGTGATGATTCTGCGTCGTGGCGCGCCACCGCTCACCATTCAACACGCGATTGCGCCGCTATTGACGATCTGGGTGCTGATGTGGCCGGTTTATGTCGATAGCAACTGGTTATGGAGTGGCCTTGCAGCGCTCATATTGCCGGCCATTCTAGCCAATATTCTGCCCTCGCCGTTCTGGCATCATCTGCGCGTCGCATGGACAGGTCAAACAAAAAATTCAGCGCTTAATATATACCCGATCCTGCCACTGTTGCCGCTTACCCACTTTATCGCCGCTCTGATCATTGCCGGGTTGTGGTTCACACATATTCCCGAATTTGGTTTCGGACTGGCGCTGTGCCTCTGCCTGGCCTTCCCTGCGGCATTCTGGGCGGATCATCTGGGAACAGGCCATACCGCCTTGCTCAAGCTCGGGTTTCCGGCCCATCCGGAACAGACGCTAGCCGGCCACCTGCTGCTGATGGTCGCCTGCACCGCTCTGCTGTGCTGGAGTCTGCATGTATACCACGGCACCGCCTGGACATCACTGCTGATTGCCACCCTGATCCCGGCCATCGCTGCCTCGGTTACCCGTGCGCTGATACCGAGCCAGTGGAATGCGCCCGCCGCCATGCTGGCCATGGGCTTTGTCATGTGGCTTCTCTAGCCCCGCCGCGCATGGACTTTTTCCATCCCGTGAGATGAAACCCTGATGACTTCATCAAATTTTATCACACACCAAAAGATCAATTCCAATCATGAAAAAAGGGCGGCCTCTCGGGCCGCCCTTTTTTCATGACATGTCACGAATCGTTGATTCCTGACAAATCAGACTGATTTCACAAGATCAGATCTTGCCTGCCGCCACTGCAGCAAACAGCGCTTTGGCCGCTTCATCCTCGTGACCCTTGATCAGCCGCTTGTACTGCGCGGTCATCAAACCTGCCTTATGCTTCCACTTGCTGTTGGAACTGGCAATCTTGCGATCACTTACCTTGAAACCGCTCTTGAACACCGCTGCCAGCGTCTCCGCATTACCATAAGCTGCCGCCACATCTTTCCAGGCAGGGCCAACCTTCTTCTTGCCTACCTTGTGACAAGCCTTGCACGACTTGACGTTGAACGATTTTGCACTGGCATCAGCCGGAGCCATAACACCTGCACCCAGCACGAATGCGGCCGTGGCCGCCATCAACATTATTTTCTTCATTCGGATAATCCTCCTCTTGAGTTTTGGGGTCGTCGCACTAAACGAAATCGACGATGGTGAAACATTAGCATGAAGTCGTCACCACTCCATAGGCAATAAATACGCCTATTAGCGGAAAAAAGACCCCATCTGCCTGGCCCGCATAATCACATCACCAAAAAAGGCAACCCGAAGGTCGCCTTTTTGTTAAAATCAAAGGTCAGGAATGGGGGGGGTAGATAAGAAAAATCCGCCATAAACACTTGACCTGATAAGCTTACTAAACATGTACTACTTTCGTAACAGCCGGGAAAACAGCCCCCCTTTCGACTTGGCCCTGGCCACTTTGATCAGAATCACAGAAATATTATCCGGTCCGCCGGCTTTATTGGCCATATCTATCAACAGCTTCGCGGCTTTCGGCAATTGCGACTGCTGCTCCATTAATACATGTACAATGGCCTCATCGGACACCACATCCGTCAGTCCGTCCGAACTCATCAGATACAGATCCCCTGCCCTGACCATATCTTCGACAAGATCAGGCTCCACCCCCGGCTCCACGCCCAACGCGCGAGTGACCAGATTCTTGATTCTGGAGTTGCGGGCGTCATCAGCCGACAACAAACCGCGCCGCACCTGCTCATGCACCAGCGAATGATCTTCCGTCACATGAGTCAGGCGCTTGTCGCGCAGCCGGTACATACGCGAGTCGCCCACATGCGCAGCCGTGATGCGATCACCGTACAGGTAAGTTACCAGCACGGTCGTGCCCATACCGGCACACGCCTCTTCCGTGCGTGCTGTCCGGTAGATCGCTTCATTGGCAGCTTCAACCGACTGGCGCACCAGCATGGATGCTTCAGTGAAGCCGGTCTGGGCATTGATCTGTTCAGCCTCTATACCGGATCGCTCTGTTTTGATCATCTCTCCAATCACACTCACAGCCATGGCGCTGGCCACTTCACCGGCATTATATCCTCCCATGCCGTCAGCCAAAATGGCAACACCATGCTCGGGAAATACGGCAACATCATCCTCATTATGATCACGCCTGACCCCGACATCAGTCATCGCATACATTTCCCAAGCTATCATTGTCCACCTCCCTGATGTTTTAATTCGCTTAGGCAGGCGGCGATTCGAGCCAGCACGGCATCAGCGCTCTCAATCCGCTGATCCGCTTTTTTGGTTAACAGGTGGTCAATCAGCCTGCTCACGCACTCCGGCACATCAGCATTGTGCTGACGCACATCCGTGTGCGGTTGCTTGGCGATCTTGAACATCAACTTTGAAATGGATGCAGCGCGGAAGGGGCGAACGCTGCTGACCAGTTCATAGAGCATCACGCCGAGCGAAAACAGATCCGAACGACCATCCAGCTGTTTGCCCGAGAGCTGCTCCGGCGACATATAGGAGGGCGTACCCAGCACGGTGCCTGATCTTTTCTTGCTCGATTCATTGATATGGGCGATCCCGAAATCGGTCACTTTGACGCTTTTATTCTTTAGAATCATGATATTGGCCGGCTTTATGTCGCGATGAATCACCCCATGTGCATGCGCATACCTCAATGCTTCAGCCACCTTGGCAATAATCTTCAGGGTCGTCGTCACGGGCAACAGCTTACCTTTTTTGGTGTAGGAAACCAGATCGACGCCATCGAGAAATTCCATAGCAATATAGGCCAGATCATACTCATCGCCGGCATCGAAAATGGTGACGATATTCGGATGATTGAGCATGCCGGCAATTTCAGCTTCATGGAAAAACTTCGCCTTGACCTCCTCCAACTCATCCGGCTCGAACTCCTGTGACAATGCCATTGTCTTGATCGCCACCTGACGATTGATTTTCGGATCTCTGCCCAAATAGACCGTACCCATACCCCCCTTGCCCAACTCGCTGATAATTTCATAACGACCCAGCACAGGGTTGCTGTCGCCATTTTTCAGCAGTGATGACAGTGCCGAGTTGGCATCTTTGCCTTCGCCGGCCTGCTGCGCATTTTTGGCTTGGATAAGACGCACCTGAACATCCCGAAAATCCGCTTGCTGGTTCATCACATGCGTATAGGCCGCCACGGCCTGGTCGAACTCTCGTTTGCGTTCAAAGGCTTGGGCCAGGTCGTACAGGATTTGGGCCATATCTTCATCAAATGGGCATGCAAGGAACTTTTCAAGCGCTTTATCCAGCATGCCCTGACTTTTGAAAGATAGCCCCAGCATCCTGTTGGTTTCATCCAGTCCGCTCCTCACCTGCGGCTGCCTGTTGCGATCGAACAGCAGCTGCGTCGCGACAAACAGCAGGTGTCCTGAGACCAGCAATAGCGCAGCGGAGAGCGTCTGCAGCCATACAGCGTAGCTGTCCAGTGTCTCCCATTCGGCGGCGACCAATATCAGCAGCAATGCAGCTGACAGCGGCACTGCAAGCCTCGGGGTCAGGCGTGGCAACAGCACAATCAGGTATAGCCCGATCAACAGTAGCAAGCCCATCTCAACCGCATGCGCCCAGGCCGGACGGCTGATGTAGCGATCCTGTAAAATACTTTGCAGCACATCGCCCGTAAACGCCATGCGACTCATGGAGCCAGCCGGCGTCATTAGCAATTTTTCACTACTGCCGATCAGGACAATTTTATCCTTGAAGGTATCAGCATCCATCTGCTCCGACAGAACCTGTTGCAATGTATAGGAGCTGAAATCATCTGTGTGCGCAGCATTAGGAAAATAGGGGTACATCCGCAACATGGCATCCGTTGCAAGATTCATGGCCCCCAGTTCGATATCCGTCCCCAGATTGATGCGGATATCCGCCAACGGAATATTCAGCACTCTGGCAGCGAGCATCAGTGGCATGGATGGGAAATATTTACCGGCGTAGGTAATAGCCAGCGGCTCACTACGCACCACGCCATCGGCATCTCCGAATACGCTCAAATGCCCGACCCCGGCAGAGGCCTGAATCAACGATGCATAAGGATAACGCAATGTACTTGCCTTGATCGGCTCGGCCGCAACGTCAGTGGCATTGACATGACTAATGCTCAGTCCGGCCAGTTCGTGCGGCAGAATGTCATTGGCATATTCATGGCTTGTCAAGACAGTCGCAAACAGAGGCAGCAGCGTCATACCCGAGCGGCGCACGGCCTGCTGCAATACAGCCTCCCCGGCATTCGCCATCTCATCGCTCTTGTCGTACAACTGATCGAGCGCAATCACAGTTGCGCCGGCAGCGGACAGTTTATCGATGACGCTGGCGATCATCGGCTGCACTGCAGCAGTGAGGGATTGCTTATCCATGTTGATCAATACGATGCGACTGTCTGCCGGGTCCTCCGAGCTGCTCAGTTGATAATCATAGGCCATTACTTCCATGCGCTGAAACGGCTGAAATGCATACTGATATGCCGCCAGAAACAGCAGCGTCACCACAACACCGACGAACCAGCCCGATTTCCAGACAGCACCAGGGTTCAAAAAACGCACCTCCAGTCACGCGTTCGACTTCTTCCATCCCGTGGGGTGAAGTCCCACCACGGGGTAAAATCACGCCATCACGTTGCTTGTTTCATCTGTTTCATGTTAAAAAGTCTGACACACGCACCGCAACCATGCGCCCCAGGGTGATCAGTTCATACGGCACTGAATACTCCATAAATCGCCATCATTTTACAGCACCGTGATAGCATGACAGGAGAACTTGTCTGATCAGGGGCCGGAAAAATATTTTAGCGAATAGATATTGACACGAATCGAACGCCTCCGTACGGTTCGCGCTCTTTCAAATTCCCCGATAGTTCAGTTGGTAGAACGGTGGACTGTTAATCCATATGTCGCAGGTTCGAGTCCTGCTCGGGGAGCCATTTCAGACCAAATCAGGGCACCCTTTCGGGTGCCCTTTTTCGTTTGCTTTGCATAGATGGAAAAAAAAGCCCGCCGGGCCAAAGGCCAGACGGGCTTTTTTAGAATTCAGGAACAGATTCAGGAAATGGCTTTTACTTTCGCATTCAGGCGAGATACGCGGCGTGAGGCCTGCCTTGCGTGAATCTGGTTTTTACGACCAGCGCGATCAAGCTCTGATGTTGCAGATTTCAAGGCAACTGCAGCTGCTTCCTTGTCGCCAGTCTCTACGGCAGTCAATACCTTCTTAATCTCGGTACGCATTGCAGATTTCTGGTCGCGATTCTGCAGACGCTTTTTCTCGTCCTGACGAGCACGTTTCATTGCTGATGCATGGTTTGCCACGTTGGTATATCTCCTTGCAGCCACTGCTGCGCCTTGTATTGAGGCGCGGAAACTTACCGTCTCATCTCCTGCTGTCAACCCAAAATCCGGCCGGAATCCGACATGGGAGGACAATTACATTAATATAGCTTTCCTCAAAAGTCTTTTTTTACCACAGAGGACACAGAGAGCACAGAGAAAAAAACGAAACTGAAAGTCTTCGAAGGTACCGCACGATTTTGTGTATACATGGTTAAAATTGCACCTACATTCATCCTGCATGATTACTCAATTGATTTGATTCTTTTGACTTTCTCTGTGCTCTCTGTGTCCTCTGTGGTGAGTGTTTTTCTTATCCTTTGGGCGCTCCGCTATAAAATTCATGCGATTGGCCTGCGACATGGATCATTCAAGATAAATATTGCCGTAACATGGCGTCTGTTTTTAACACCTGTTGATGTAATTCTGCCATACCAGATGTGTTGCTGATGATGAAATCAGCCGCCTTGCGTCGTTCGGCGTCACTGCATTGCCGGGCTACAACCGTCCCGAATTCAGCCCCGCTCCTGTCTCCCCGCGCCAGCACTCTCCGACGCCTTGTATCTTCATCGGCCAGCACCACAACCACTGCATCCATACGCGATACACCGCCCGACTCCAGCAATACCGATGCCTCGATCAGCACATAACCGCCCTGTTGTTGTTGCTGCAACCACTCTTCTTCAGCCTGCCAGATCAGCGGGTGCATGATGGCATTGAGTTTCGCCACCTGTTCGGCATCGGAAAAACAGCGCTGCGCTAATTTTTTTCTGTTCAATGCACCGTCCCTGGTTAAAATATCCCCGCCAAAAGTCTCCAGCAATCGCGCCAGCCCTGCGCTGTTGGGCGCAACAACGGCATGGCCGACCTGATCCAGATCCAGCACTGCGACATTGAGCTCGGCAAACATCGCCGCAACCGTACTCTTGCCGCTGCCGATGCCGCCGGTCAATCCAACCCGATGCGGACTCATGCGGGATAATCCACCCGGCCTATGCATGCAAGCCCGCCACATGCAGATACCAGCCCAACAGATCTTCGCCCCACACCAGCCAGATCATGCCGGCTGCGGCCAAATAGGGGCCGAACGGAATTTCAGCTCTCAATCCTTTTTTTGAAAGCAGCAGAAACAGCGAGCCAAGCAGCGCGCCGACAACCGAAGAGACCAGTACGATAAAGGGTAGCGCCTGCCAACCCATAAATGCACCCAGCATAGCCAGCAGCTTGAAATCGCCATGGCCCATGCCCTCGCGTCCGGTCAGCCACAAAAACAGTCGTGCAATCGACCAGAACAGGCCATAACCGGCCAGCGCCCCGATCAGAGCATCCTGCCAACTGCCCAACCACCATGAAAAGAGCAAGCCAGCAGCAATCCCCGGCCAGGTCAGTGCATTGGGCAACAGACCTGTTTCCAGGTCAATCACGCTCAGCACCCAGAGTAAAAAAAACAGGCATAAGGCCGCCGCCAGTTCGGCAGTCGCCCCAAAATGAACCGCCAACAGCCCCCAACTCACCCCCATCAGCAATTCCAGCAATGGATAACGCCATGCAATCGGCGCATGACAATGGCGACAGCGACCGCGCAACATCAACCATGATATCAGGGGGATATTATCATAGGCGGCAATGGCATGACTGCAGGTCGGGCAGTGGCTGCCGGGAAACGCAATCGACTCACGCCGGGGAATGCGATAGACGCAGACATTGGCAAAACTGCCAACCATCAGTCCGAGTATGCCGCATAACAGCGACAGTTCGTTCATACCTCCGCATCCGGTGCATGGCCTTTTTTCAGACGATAGCGCAGCGAACGGAAACTGATACCCAGGGCTTCGGCGGCGCGGGTGATATTGCCGCCGCTATCGGCCAGCGCTTCATCAATCAACTGCTGCTCCATGGCCGCCACCCATGTATCCAGATCACCACCCTGCTGCTGCATACTCTGCAGTGAAATCTGCAAACCGCCCTGTACGCCGGAATACATCTCGGCCAGCAGCGTCGCATCCAGCTCACTGTCTTCCGACAGCGCCAGCATACGCTGCATCAGATTTTCCAACTCCCGCACATTGCCCATAAACGGCAATGACACCAGCTCTTTCAGACAACCATCCGTCAGACGGGCGCGACCTTCGCTATATTGCCGCACAATCTCTCTGGCCAGCAGCGGGATATCCTCCCGGCGCTGTCTGAGCGGCGGCATATGCACCGGCACCACATTCAACCGGAAAAACAGATCGCCGCGAAAATGACCCTGCTGCACTTCCGCTTCCAGATCGCGGTTGGTCGCGGCAATCACGCGCACATCCACATCGTGTTCACGATCATCGCCCACCCGGCGCACTCGCTTTTCCTGCAACACCCTGAGCAATTTTACCTGCGCCGATAGCGGCAATTCGCCCACTTCATCGAGAAACAGGGTGCCGCCACTGGCCGATTCAATCAGTCCGGCACGATCCGACTCAGCCCCGGTAAACGCCCCCTTACGATGCCCGAACAGTTCGGACTCAAACAATCCTTCGGGGATAGCGCCGCAATGCACCGGGATAAAAACACCTTTGGCGCGGGTTGACCATGCATGCACGACCCGCGCAGCCAACTCCTTGCCTGTGCCGGACTCACCGGAAATCAGCACTGTAAAATCTGACCTTGCGGCCCGTCTCAAACGCTCTCGCACCCGCTGCATCGCTTCCGACTCGCCGAGCAACATGTCCCCTGCCGACTCGGTGCTCCCCCCTTCTTCATCCGCACCTTCCTGTTGCGCTGACTGACGAGCAATCCCGCCGCTGTGGGCCGCCGCATCAAACAGTGCCCGCTCAACTGCAGAGGCCAGTTCCTCGCCCGATACCGGCTTAGTCAGATAATCAAAGGCGCCCTGCTTCATGGCAGCCACCGCCGTATCGGCACTGGCATAGGCAGTGAGCAACAGCACCCGCGCCTGCGGCTGTAGTTTTCTCGCCATGGCGATCACCTCCAGACCCGCATCACGGCCTTCCATGCGCAGATCGGTCAACACCACATCAAAAGAGCGGCGTTGCAGCTGGCGATCAGCCTCCGCCGGAGCCGCACAGCTACACACCTGATGCCCCTGTAACTCCAGCCCCATCGACAACACCTTGCGCGCATTCGCCTCATCTTCCACCAGCAGAATATCAGCCATCTTTCATCTCCACACTATTCCCCATTCCCCTGCTCACCATCCAGCGGCCCTACAACCTGAAAACAGACCTTGCCTGCATCCGCCTGCACCGACACAGTCCAACCATTGACCAAGCACACCTGTCTGACCGTAGCCAAACCCAGCCCGATGCCACTGGAACGACCAGTCACAAACGGTTCGAACAGACTGTCACGAATATCACCCGGCAGTTCGCCATCATTGCATACCCTTAGCGTCCAGTCCCCGCCATCAGTCGTCAATGCCAGCCCGACGCGACTCTCGGGCAAACGATTGGCCAGCGCATTGGAGAGCAGATTATCCGCAACCAGACGAAAATGATCCCCATCAATCTCCAGTTCATCCACCCGGCAATCCGCCTGTACTTGCACGCGATGGGCGATTTCCACCCGCGCCAGGGTCTGCCTGATCACCTCCGGCATATAGGTTAACACTGGTGCCGGCTGCAAGGGTTTGGCGTAATCCAGCATCATGGTGACCAGCCTGTTCAGACGCTGTGTTTCATCCTGCAGGATCGCCTGCATCGCCGCCCGGCTCTCCGGCTTGACTGCCATCAGTTCCAGTCCCTGAGCCATGGTCTGAATGGGATTGCGAATTTCATGCGCCAGCATAGCTGCCATCCTGCCCAACAGAGCCATTTTTTCCTGCTGTAACAGCTGCTTCTCAAGGCGTCTGACGTCCGAGATATCGACAAGCGTCAGCAGCCACGCGGCATCATCTTCATCTGACAACTGACGCACCATCAGTAACAGATTGCGCTGTGCATCGTCGGCTGAATTTGCATATTCACACTGGAATGTCGTGCGTTGCGACTGCTGGAAAAACTTGCTCAGCGCCGGGATGGCCAGCAACGTCGCGACCGTCTGATGGCCCAGTAATGATCTGGCCGCCGTATTCATGTCGGTCACTTGCAGAGCCCGATCCAGCACAATCACGCCCTCGGCCATTTCGGACATGATATGATCGTGCAAATCTTTGAGTTCCCTGTGCTGCCGGACAGCCTGATCACTCTGCGCCCGCAAACTGGCATGACGCCGGGCAATATAGGCCATCACGCCCCCGACCAGCATCAGGGCGGAGACCTGCATCAGCACATGCAACGCCTGTTGCGTGTTTAGCCCGTCACTGCGGGCCAGCCATGCCTCGCCATAGACCGCCGACAGATAACCCGAGCATGCGAGGATACTGATCACGATGGGCAGCAGTCGTCGGGCGTGCGTCCCGGAAGCGATAATAATCAGCCCATACAGAAACGAGAACGGACTGAACACACCGCCACTGGCAAAGATCAGGATACTGGCGAGCGTGGTATCGGATGCATACTGGAACACCCACTGGTTTTTTTCGGATATCCGACTGGAGATCATCGCCATCTGAATCAGCAGCATCAGCAAAAACAGCACCCCGGTTGAAATGATCAACTGCTGCTGATACAGCTGCGAGGCGGGATAGACCCACAGCACCACCACCATGGCAATCACCGACGCCGCCATGGCGCGATACAAAATCAGTTGCATATCAACCGCACTGGCTGCATGTCAACGATCTTTTCGGAGGCCAAACGATGCGAAAGCGATGCCAAACCAATCAGACGATAGAAGCCATTTTGAAGATCGGCAAATACATCGAAATCACCAGTCCGCCAATGACAACACCGAGGAAGGCCATGATGATCGGTTCCATCAACTGCTGCATATTATCCACCGCCGTATCGACCTCTTCCTCATAAAAATCTGCAATCTTGCCCAGCATCTCTTCCAGACTGCCGGTCTGTTCGCCAATGGAGATCATCTGCGTCACCATCAGCGGAAAAATTTTACTGGCTTCCAGCGGCGTAGTCAGCGTTTGTCCTTGCGATATCGACTCTTTGGAGGAAAGAATCACCTCTTCAATCACCACATTGCCGGCGGTTTCGGCCACCGTGTCCAGCGATTCCAGAATCGGCACGCCGGCGGCGCTGAGTGTGGAAAAGGTGCGGCAGAAACGGGCCACCGACGCCTTGCGCAACACATCGCCAAGCACAGGCAGTACAAGCAACAACTTGTCCATCTGATAACGCCCTTTGGGCGTCGTGTAGATGGCCCGAACCGCCATCACCATCAAAATCGGCGCTCCGACCACAACATACCAGTAGGCCACAAACACATTGGATATCGCAATAGTAATCTGGGTCGGGGCAGGCAATTCAGCGCCAAAATCGGCAAACATATCGCCAAAAACCGGAATAACAAAAATCATCAGAATGGCGGTGACAATAAAAGAGACCACCAGAATGGCGATGGGGTAAACCATGGCTGATTTAATTTTGGCTTTCAGGCTCAGTGCTTTTTCCTTGTATATGCAGAGCCGGAGCAGAATCGTATCGAGAATACCGCCCTGTTCGCCAGCCTCGACCAGAGCACAGGTCAGGCGATCAAACTCATCGGGGAACTGACGCATCGTTTCACCCAGCGGATTACCGCCTTCCAGGCTCTGACGCACTTCTCGCAACAGCTTGACCATAGCTTTTTTTTCGGCGCCGCGTTCTGACAGCTCGAAGCACTGTACCAGCGGCAGTCCGGCATTGATCATGGTGGAGAGCTGGCGAAAGAAAATAGAAATATCCTTATCGTCAACCTTCTCTGGAAACAGGTTGATTTCAATCGGCTTCTTCTTTACTTTGACATCCACCAACCCCTTGCGCCGCAGAATTGCCGTCGCAATTTCACGTCTGGGCGCCTCCATCTCGCCGCTTTGCGCGTCTCCCTGCTTGTTTTTCGCCTGCCAAATAAATGTCGCCATCAGTTCTATCTCCCAACCCGGCATAGCCGGAACCCAACAGGAAACTCTTGAACCACAGAGTACACAGAGGAGGTCAAAATCTTTATGTTTTGCTTTTCTCTGCTTTTCCTCTGTGCTCTCTGTGTCCTCTGTGGTGAGAATCTTTTGATTTTATGATTTTTGCTTCTTGTACATTTTGCACGAGCTATTTTTCGTAAGGGACTAACGCACATGGACTTTTTCCACTCCGTGATCATGTTTCATGTTAATCCGGCACTGTCACGCGCAGACATTCGGCCAGAGAAATCTCGCCGCTTTTCACTTTTTCCAATGCCTCCATGCGCAATGTTTTGACGCCCTGACGGATGGCAATAGCATTAATTCTGTCTGAATTTTCACCGGCATAAACGGCTTCCCTGATCTCATCAAACACCGGCATTACCTGATAAATACCGGTTCTGCCCTTATAGCCGGTACCGTTACAGCTCTGACATCCACTACCGCACATGGGGCGAAAACCGGCCAGTTCGCTTTCAGGCACGCCTGCATCCAGCAGGGCAGCCACTGGAATCTGCTTGGATGTTTTGCAATCCGGGCAGATACGCCGGGCCAGACGCTGGGCGGAAACCAGATTAATGGCGGAACCCACCAAGAATGGCTCAATACCCATATTGATCAAGCGTGTCATGGTGGAGGGCGCATCATTGGTATGCAGTGTCGCCAACACCAGATGACCGGTCAACGCCGCCTTGATGCCGATTGCAGCAGTTTCATAATCGCGAATTTCGCCGACCAATATAATATCAGGGTCCTGACGCATAAAAGAGCGTAACACAGCCGGAAAATCCAGCCCGATATCCGTATTCACATTCACCTGATTGATGCCCATGAAATTGAATTCGACAGGATCCTCAGCAGTGCAAATATTCACTCCGGGTTGATTCAGTTCGGACACCGCCGAATAGAGACTGACCGTTTTGCCCGAACCGGTCGGCCCTGTCACCAGCACCATGCCATACGGCCTGTGAATCGCCTCCTGCAACCATGTCAGGGCTTTGCCCGCATAACCTAATTTACTCATGTCCAGTTGCAGACTGGATGGATCAAGCAGGCGCATCACTACCTTCTCACCAAACAGGGTAGGCAGTACGGAGACACGAAAATCAACCGTTTTAGCGCGCGACAGGCGCAATTTAATGCGTCCATCCTGTGGCAAGCGGCGTTCGGAGATATCGAGTCGGGCCAAAATCTTCAGCCGTGACACAATAGCCTCGCGCATACCCAGACTCGGCCGCATGATCTCATGCAGCACGCCATCAACACGGTAACGCACACGCAATACTTTTTCATAGGGCTCAAGATGGATATCGGATGCGCCGCGCTTGATTGCATCCATCAGAATCAGATTGACCAGCCTGACAATCGGGGCAGCCTCGATCTCCGCCGATAGTGAATATTCGTCAATATCCTTTTCGGATGTATCCACGACCTCAACATCCATGGCGCCAAGGTCGGCCATGACCTGTTGCAACTGTTCATCGTTATCGCTCAGTTCGTCCAGCTTTCGGTTCAACTGGCTTTCGGATGCCACAAAGAGCTCAATCTTGCAGCCGCTGATAAAGGCAATTTCATCCAGACTGTTGATATCATAGGGATCAACTACAGCCAGTTGAAGTTTGTTGGCCTTGCGTTTCAGCGGCAGCGCCAAGTTCTTGCGCAGCACATTCAGCGGAATCTTGCTGGCATCCGGGTCAATTTTGATCTGTTCCAGATCGATAGACGGGCAACCGAATGAGGCGGTCAGGAATGTAACCAGTTCAGGCTCGGTAAAAATTTGCTGTCGCACCAGTTGCGTGGTCAAGCTATCGCCATGCAGTTTGGCTTCACGCAATACCTGATCGAGTTGCTCCCGGCTGATCCTCTGCTGCCTGAGCAACATGTCGCCCAACCGTGACCGATTCACGCTATGCCTTCCCAACCCTGTAATTCAACATACTGACGGCCTAGGTGCTGTTGCATATATCGCAATGTCCGGCTGCACTCGGGGCTGTCGCAATGGTGCCACCAGGCAAATGAAGCCGCGCCCTGAGCAATCAGCATGGGCAAGCCGTCGACGCACAGTCGCCCGCTATCCGTTGCCGATCTGACAAATGCAGTGCCCCCATCCGGTTGATAAACTGCATCAATAGCCGACCCAGAACCTGTTAATATAAATGGGAAATCCTGATCCTGTTTCAATCCTATCGTGGTGGTGTTGATCAGCAAACAGGCATCAGCGCTGGCCCTGCTGACATGATCCTGCCGCCACAACAGTGGCTGACAGTTTAAATCCGGATATGACGCCTGCGCCGATGTCAGCAGTGCTGCCAGGCGTTCATGATTACGATTACAGATATGGATCTGGCCGGGATGCAGCTCAGCCAGTGCGCGTAGCACCGCACGTGCGGTACCGCCGGCGCCGAACAACAACACCTGCCGCCCTTCAACATCCACCTTGAGCCCTTCAATCACGGCCTTGAATCCCAGCCAGTCGGTATTGGTAGCCTGCCAGCCGCGTTCACCCCGGCGCACCGTATTTACAGCGCCAATCAAGTTGGCATCAGCATCGGCATCCACCATCTGAAAGACCGATTCCTTGTGCGGCACTGTAACATTGAAGCCCTGCACACCTAATGCCCATAATCCATCCATGGCGGGCGCGAGCATCTCCGGCGCCACTGCAAACGGCAGATACACAGCATTGCAATGGGCATCATGCAAAAAACGCATCTGAAAGCGCGGTGAAAGCGAGTGTTTCACCGGCCATCCAATAATGCCATAACTCTTTGTCGTTGCGTCTATGTTCATCCCCGTCAGCTTAGAAACAGAACCCCGATGTGTCAAAGTTTGTCATATTGCAACTATTCAGCATGACTGGAGATGCGGCTTTAACCGCGTATATTTGCATCGTTTGCACGGCTAAAGCCGTACCTCCGGATCGGTTCTTGAGCTCAATGCCCGACAACAAGCGCCTGCCAGCGGGGATTGATCACATTGCCGGAGAGACTGAATGCCGCCACCTTGCCACCAAGCATGGCTGCAATCGCATTGTCCCTGCGCATCGGTTGCAGTCGAATGCGACCATGAATGCCCCACTGTTGCAGTAACGGTCCGGCTATATGGATAGTGCCCTGACCGGACAGTTTCAGGCTCGAACCGCCCGTAAGCGTCCATTGCCATGATTTTCCAGATGCTTTGCCAGACAATTTTCCAGACGCTTTGCCGGCCTTCAACAGCAGCCGATAATCACCGAGTGGTTTGTCCAGCCCGGTTACATCAGTTGCCGCCGAATGCCATTCCAGCTTGATATTGCCATCGACAGGCATCCCGCTGGCAGCATCAAGCAGCATATCGCCCGCCAGTATGAGTCGCCCGCCGACATGAATCGGCAGTGTTAAACGCCGCTGCCAGAACGGTTGCAACAACGCCACATCCAAATCGCCTTGCAGCCCGGATATACCAATATGACCGGACTGCCAGATCAACAGCGTTTCGAGTCGCTGACCATTGCTGTTAGCCAACAGGTGGATAGCGGCACGCGCTTTCAACAGCGAACTCCATGCCGGCGTGAGGGTCAACGTATCGATCATCATTGGTGCCGGCCACCGGGCCGACCGGATAGAGAGATGCTCCAGATGCAGCGTGAAGCCATCCACATGCAGGCGTTGATATTGCACCACCATGCCGTGTTGGTACGCCTGATTGTCAATCTGCTCCTGCAACCACGCATCCGGTTGCCAGCGCAGCAGTACAAACAGTGCTACAGCCAGTACAAAAAACAGGCACAGATGCCACCATGACAAACCTTGTCGGCGCTCGGATATTGAACGGTTTGAGGCGCTCATCCGCCTGCTCCCCTGTCAGCGAAACTCAACACGGGCTCACTTGATAGCCCAGTTCAGACCGACAGTGACAGAGATATCCTGCGTGGTCACCTGGCTGATGTTTTCAACGATGGCGGCATGCCAACCCATCTCGGGCGACAAGCTGCCGCGCATTCCGAAGGCAATCAGAAAAGGTGGATGATCCAGCCCGGAAATGCCGCTATTGTAAGGTGAGTTTCCACCCTGAGCCTGCACGATAAGAGCTGCGCTGTGGAACAACTGGTAACCTGCCGTCACCGAGCCGCGCAGATACGTGTCGTAACGGATACCCGGCACGTTACCTGCCAGCGGTTGAACCACCCACCCCTCCAGATGGCCAAACCAGCCACGGTTTTTCCACGAGGCGACAGCGCCGACTCCTACATCAGGAGCGCCGCTGCCCCAGCCGCGCTGCTTTGATGCAGTCGGCAGCTTCACTGCCGCCAGCGCCGCCAGAGCCCACCCCTCGTCTTCAACCAGGCGATATCGTCCTGACAGCACCACATTTCCCATCTCTACGAGGCTACGCCCCTGCCAGCGAACACCTTTGCCATTATCAAACAGATAGGCAAAACTATTATTCGGTCTGAGACTCCGCCCGTTATCAGAAAATCCGAAAGCGTCATGAAAAGAACGGATAGCATCGTCAAAAACGCCACTGGAAGGTGCCAGAACGGGAACCCGAAGGGTCAGCTCCAAGTCTGAATTCACAGCGTAGCGAACAACAGGCTCCAGTACATAAAGCTCCATATCCGCCAGCAGATGCGATTTGGCTGCGTTATCAATGATATTGACTGTTGAATAGTGCTGATTAAGCTCAAAAAACCAGCTTCGATCATAGGAGCGCAAAGCGGAGTCCGGAGTGGGATCAAAGAACCGCATCATGGGAGGATAGAGATTGCGTACCGGCAGTGGCATCGTCATATCCGCCGCCTCGACAGATGCGATGGAGCCAGGCGCGATAAAGCATATTACCATGCAAACAATTCCAGCCAAGCAATAGATTCGCCTCATGTCCGCTCCTCCCGACTTCTTTGGCCGGGATGATAACAAACCGATCTGGAAGAACCATGAAAACAAAAAAAGCCCCGCGTCACCGGATGGTGGCGCAGGGTTTTTTTGTATGGCGGAGCGGACGGGACTCGAACCCGCGACCTCCGGCGTGACAGGCCGGCATTCTAACCAACTGAACTACCACTCCAGTTTGTTGCAATGTGTTGCCTAGGCAACTGTTGCAGCGGGGCGCAACTTAATCATTTACTGATGCGAAATCAACCCTGAATTCCCACTGAAACATAAGCCTCCGGTCAGGAGGCTTATATGGTGGGCGCTGCAGGGCTCGAACCTGCGACCTACGGCTTGTAAGGCCGTTGCTCTCCCAGCTGAGCTAAGCGCCCGAAAAAAACAAGGGCATGAATGCCCTTGTTTAAAGAAACGGAATGATCCGCTTCCGGAATTTACTTAACTGCGTCTTTCAGAGCCTTGCCGGCTTTGAACTTCGGCGCCTTGGATGCTGCTACCTGAATGGTTTCACCCGTCCGGGGGTTACGTGCCGTACGAGCTGCACGATCAGCTACTGAGAAGGTGCCAAACCCGACCAGACTCACGGCATCTCCATTTGCCAGTGTACTGGTAATACCACCCAGAACAGCCTCAACAGCTTCACCAGCCGCTGCCTTGCTTAAATCCGCTGTTGCGGCTACGTGATTAATCAATTCTGCTTTGTTCATTATTCCTCCCGCTTCATTCAATGGGACGCGAACTATACGCAACGAACCCCATATCCTGTCAACCAGTTTTTTTTATTTATTATATTTAAGACTTAATGCGCTAGCGCTGATTTGTCTTTCAGATATATATCCGCAACGGCACCCGGCACAAAACTTCCCGGTATACTCATACCTGCAGGCAGTCGCGTCAAGGCGTGTTCCAACACCTCATCCATGTTTTTCACGGCATGTACTTCAAGGGCTTCCAGAACATCCTCATGGATATCCTTTAAATCCTTTAAGTTTTCTTCGGGAATGATCGCATCAGTCAGGCCGCCCCGATGGGCTGCCAACAACTTCTCCTTCAACCCTCCAATCGGCAATGCCTTGCCACGCAGGGTAATTTCACCAGTCATACAGACATGCCTGTTGACAGCAATACCTGTCAGGGCGGAGACAATGGATGTAGCCATTGCCAGTCCGGCCGACGGGCCATCTTTCGGAATAGCCCCTTCCGGAACATGCACATGAATATCCACCTGTTGATGGAAATCGGGTTTCAGGCCCAGTTGAGCAGCCCGTGAACGCACATACGTCAACGCCGCCTGAATAGATTCCTGCATCACATCACCCAGTTGCCCGGTTACTGTCAGCTTACCCTTGCCCGGCATCAGCGCTGTTTCGATCTGCAGCAACTCACCGCCGACTTCGGTCCAGGCCAGCCCGGTTACCACGCCGATCTCGTCTTTCTCTTCAGCCAGACCGAAACGGTACTTGCGCACGCCCAAATAGGTTTCAATATCAGTAGCCGACAGCGCCAGTTGCAACGGCGCGCCGTCCTGCAGCGGCTGGCTTACAAACTTGCGCGCCGCCTTGCGACACAACTTGGCCAGGCAGCGCGACAGACTGCGCACCCCGGCTTCCCGCGTGTAGTAGCGAATCATCTCGGTCAGGGCCGAATCATCCAGCTGAAACTGATCCGCATGCAGACCGTGATTGCGCCGCTGCTTGTCGAGCAGATAACGACGCGCAATTTCCAGCTTTTCGTGCTCGGTGTAGCCGGAGATATGGATAATCTCCATACGATCCAGCAGCGGGCCGGGAATATTCAAACTGTTGGCCGTGGTAATAAACATCACCTCGGAGAGGTCGTAATCCACCTCCATATAGTGATCATTAAAGCTGTGATTCTGTTCCGGATCGAGAACTTCCAGCAGTGCGGAAGCCGGATCACCGCGAAAATCAGCCCCCAGCTTGTCAATCTCATCGAGCAGGAACAGCGGGTTTCTGGTTGTCGCCTTTTTCATCGACTGGATCACCTTGCCCGGCATGGAACCGATATAGGTGCGTCGATGGCCGCGAATTTCCGCTTCGTCACGTACGCCGCCCAGACTCATACGTACATACTGACGTTTGGTGGCACGGGCAATCGATTTGGCCAGTGATGTCTTGCCCACCCCCGGCGGGCCGACAAAACAGAGAATCGGCCCCTTCATTGTACGCACCAGCCTGAGCACGGCCAGATGCTCGATAATACGCTCCTTGACCTTCTCCAGACCATAATGATCTTCATCCAGCACACGTCCGGCCGCATCAATATCCTTACTGGTTCTGGATCGTTTTTTCCATGGAATATCAATCAGCCAGTCGAGATAATTGCGCACCACCGTCGCTTCCGCACTCATCGGCGGCATCATCTTCAATCGCTTGAACTCCGCCTCGGCTTTCTCTTTAGCTTCCCGGCTTAAACCCAGCGTCTGAATCTTCTTTTCCAGTTGCTGCAGATCATCGGCGGCATCTTCATCGCCGAGCTCTTTCTGAATGGCCTTCATCTGTTCAGACAGGTAATAGTCGCGCTGGCTCTTCTCCATCTGGCGCTTGACCCGGCTGCGAATGCGCTTGTCGACCTGCATCAACTCCATCTCGTTTTCCATCAGACCGTAGAGCCGCTCCAGCCGATCCATCACGCCAGCCATTTCAAGCAGTTCCTGTTTATCTTCCACTTTCAGATTCAGATGAGCGGCAATCGTGTCCGCCAGCTTATCCACCTCATCGACTGCCGAAACCGACACCATCACTTCCGGCGGCAATTTCTTGTTCAGTTTGACATAAGATTCGAATTTCTGGATCAGCGAACGGACGACAACATCAAGCTCATGCTCATCATTGGCCGCTTCCGGCATCCGTTGGTAGCTGGCGCTCAGATAGTCATCCGTGGCGGTCATATCGTGAACCAGCGTACGCGCGCCGCCCTCTACCAGCACCTTGATCGTGCCATCAGGCAGCTTCAACAGTTGCAGGATGCTGCCGATGACGCCTACAGTATACAGATCGTCCGGGCCCGGATCATCCATCGTCGCATCTTTCTGCGTCACCAGCAGAACCTGCTTATCCGAAGCCATGACCTCTTCCAGCGCCCGCACCGATTTATCGCGCCCGACAAATAGCGGCACAATCATGTAAGGAAATACAACAATATCGCGCAACGGCAGCACCGGCAGCACTCCCTGATGCACGGCAGTGTCGCATTCGATGTCCTTATTGATCCATTCAGCCACAATAAGCTCCTGTTAAATTAGAAAAAGCCTTCACCGCAGAGTACGCAGAGTTTCGCAGAGGGAATTTAACCAACCTTAATGAGCTGGACTTGTTTCTCATCTGCGTTCACCCGCGTTTATCTGTGGTTTCTGCCTTTGATTTCGTTGAGATGTTTATATAATACAGGGTCAGGAGGCGGCTTCCAGCTTCTGTTCGCCGTCACCCTTGAACACCAGCACCGGCCTGGAACTGCCTTCGACCGCTTCGCGATTGACGACGCATTTTTCCACGCCTGTCATGGTCGGGATATCGTACATT
This sequence comes from Mariprofundus sp., assembly GCA_027019785.1. Lineage (GTDB taxonomy): Bacteria > Pseudomonadota > Zetaproteobacteria > Mariprofundales > Mariprofundaceae > Mariprofundus. The sequence goes on from JALUWF010000293.1 coordinate 28,340, forward strand.
ACATCCAGCATCACCGATTCCATAATCGCCCTCAAGCCCCGCGCGCCGGTTTTGCGTTCAATGGCTTTCTCGGCAATCGCCTCCAGCGCATCATCGGTAAAGGAGACTGCGACGCCGTCATAAGCCATCAAGGCGGCATACTGTTTCACCAGCGCATTTTTCGGCTCGGTCAGGATTCTCAACAGAGCTTCCTTATCCAGATGGCTCAATGTCGCCACCGCTGGCAAACGCCCCACCAATTCAGGAATCAGACCGTATTTAATCAAGTCTTCCGGCTCCACCTGACTTAAAATGACGCCGATATCTTTCTCATCATCGGTCTCAACCTGCGCCCCGAAACCGATGGAACGCGGCTTACCCTTGGCTTCAATCAGTTTCTCCAGGCCGTTAAATGCGCCGCCCAGCACAAACAGGATATTGGTGGTATCCACCTGCATAAATTCCTGCTGCGGATGTTTGCGTCCGCCCTGCGGCGGTACCGCAGCCACAGTACCCTCAATCAGTTTCAGCAGCGCCTGCTGCACGCCTTCGCCGGATACATCACGGGTGATCGACGGCCCTTCCGCCTTGCGCGATAGTTTATCCACCTCATCAATATAGACGATGCCGCGCTGCGCCTTATCAACGTCATAATCGGCAGCCTGCAACAGTTTCAGAATAATATTCTCGACATCCTCGCCCACATAGCCGGCTTCGGTCAGCGTGGTGGCGTCGGCCATCACGAACGGCACATCGAATACGCGCGCCAGCGTCTGGGCCAGCAGCGTTTTACCGCAGCCTGTCGGGCCGAGCAGCAACACATTGGACTTGGAAATTTCCACGTCATTTTTTTCATTGTGATCGATACGTTTATAATGATTGTACACCGCCACCGACAGCAATCGCTTGGGCCCTTCCTGGCCAATCACATAATCATCGAGAAAGGCCTTAATCTCGGCCGGACGCGGCAGACCGCTATCGGCCTTCTCATCTTTCTGTTCACCTGAAAGCTCTTCTACAATGATTTCATTGCACAATTCAATGCATTCATCACAGATAAAAACAGTCGGTCCGGCAATTAGTTTTTTGACATCATGCTGCGATTTACCGCAAAATGAGCAATATAAAGTGTTGTCGCCGCTATTTTGAGTCGTCATCTGCACCTCGGTCTGTCTGATCTTCGCCCGGATTTTCAGCCACATCCGCACGCGATGTCAGCACATCATCCACCAAACCGTAATCTTTTGCCTCATCAGCGGTCAAGAAATAATCCCGTTCGACATCATCGGCCAGCTTATCCAGCGGCTGACCGGTATGCTCGGCCAACATCTCGTTCAGATGATCCTTGAGCTTCAGAATTTCACGTGCATGAATCTCGATATCAGTCGCCTGCCCCTGGAATCCGCCCAACGGCTGATGAATCATAATGCGGGCATTGGGCAGCGCATAGCGTTTTCCAGCCGCGCCCGCCGCCAGCAGATGCGCCCCCATACTGGCCGCCTGACCAACGCACAGGGTGGATACGTCGCAGCGTATATATTGCATGGTATCGTAAATAGCGAGGCCGGATGTCACTACACCGCCCGGACTATTGATGTAGAGATAAATATCCTTATCCGGGCCTTCCGACTCCAGAAACAGCAACTGGGCGATAATCAGATTGGCAACATGATCATCCACCGGCCCGTTGAGAAAAACAATGCGTTCTTTGAGCAGACGCGAATAGATATCGTAGGAGCGCTCTCCCCGTGCTGTTTGCTCGACGACCATCGGAACCAGATTCATATTTTCTCCTTTTATTCTGCCGCACTTATTCTGCCGCACTGGAAGCGCGGCTTCAGCCGTGCTATCGAATGGTTTGCGCGGCTAAAGCCGCACCTCCATGTGATTTATGTTCACTATCGCGCCCAATAAAGCCACACCCATGGCTTTATTGGACTTGCTCTTGTTCCGCCTGCCAGTCAGATAGCGCTTTGGTAGCTGCCGTAGTGTTGGCCTCGGAGACAATATATGCAATACACTCGCGTTCCAGCAAGTTTTCACGCAGCGATGCCATCTGCTCCTGCTGACTTCTGATCCATGTTTTGAACTGGTCGCGCTGCTCTTCCGGATACTGCTGCGACTGGCGATCCAGTTCCGCATCAACCTGAGCATCGTCGATAGAGATATCGGCGGATTCACGTACTTTCTGTAGCAATACCGACAATTTCAGGCCGCGCTCAGAACGCGCGCGCACTTCCTCTATGAACGCCTCATCCTTCAACATATCAGCCGGCGGATCCATGCCCTGCTGTTTCATATTATCCAGCACGCGTTTGGTGGTTTCGCGCATATCCTGCTCCAGCAGCGCTTTGGGCATGCTGATGTCATGGGCTGCCAGCAATGCATCAAGCGCCGCCTCACGCGTGGCCAAAAATGATGCCTGTCCGGCTTCTTCATCCAGGCGTTCTTTAGCATCGGCTCGCAGTGCTGCGCCATCATCAAAGCCCAGCATGACTGCCAGTGCATCTTCATCCTCCGCCGTTTCAGGCTTGCCGACGCTCTTCACCACTGTGGCAAAGACGGCATCCTTGCCGACCAGATGGGCGGCCTGATAATCGCTCGGAAAGCTCACTTCAATAGTAACATCATCACCTGCCACGCTACCGATCAACTGCTCTTCAAAACCGGGGATAAAACGACCTTCGCCCAACACCAGTGGCACATCCTCACCCTTGCCGCCATCAAATTCTTCTCCATCAATCACGCCGACAAAATCGATATGCAACTGATCGCCCGTTTCAGCCTTGCGTTCGGCCTCAATTTCAAACTTCACCTGCGATTTCTGCAAGCGTTCCAGCACCGAATCCACATCGCTTGTTTCGACTTCCACCGTGGTCGCATCAAATGTCAGTTTGGAAATATCGCTCAAATCCACCGTTGGCCATGTCGTGACTTGCATGGTGAATTCGAAGCCGGAGGCCGGCTGCATAGTCGGAATATCCAGCATCGGCTGCACAGCCGGGATCAAACCGGAGGATTCAATAGCCGCGACATAATGCGCCTGCACCAGTTCCGACACCGTATCCTCATGCAATTTTGGCCCGAACTGCTGCTTCAGGTGCGCCGGCGGCGTTTTGCCAGGACGAAAACCCGGCAACTTGGCCTGACGGCTGAGCTTCAATAACTGTTCGTTATAGATGCGGTCATATTCACCCTGCGGCACGGTGACATGCACCTGATATTCGTGACGCCCTAACTCTTTTACGTCTGTTTGAATCATCTCATTTCTCCATGTGAACATAAAAACATTCCAAACATCAATCCAGAATGTTCACGCGACCCACGGACGGGTCGCCAAAATCATGTGCGCCAGCACTTGATTTTGTGAGCAAAGGCAAAATGACACTTTTACCTTTGCGCACTGAATAAATGCACGGATGCAGTTATTCAGCTCCTAGCAATCTGGTACGAGGAGGGGGAGTCGAACCCCCACACCAAAGGTACTGGCACCTAAAGCCAGCGCGTCTACCAGTTCCGCCATCCTCGCCTATATATCAATAAAAAAGGAGCAAGGTTATACCTTACCCCCCCTGTCGCAAAACGGTGGCGAATGATGCCACCAGTCAACCTGAAATCAAGCAAAGTATATGGAGACATCAGGAAAAACTACCTCTTTGGAAATAGGTCTGTTCACGTGTACTGTTCGCAATCTTATTTTTTACTTCGGAGTTTTCCATGCAGGTTTCACCTCTTACCGCCCTATCGCCACTGGATGGCCGTTATGCTTCCAAAACCGGCGATTTGCGTCCGATTTTCAGTGAATACGGCTTAATCAAGGCGCGCGTGACGGTGGAAGTGCGCTGGCTACAGATACTGGCGGCCAATCCCGATATCGCCGAAGTACCTGTATTTAGCAGCAGCGCCAATGCGTTTCTTAATACCATTATCGATGAATTCAGCGAAAATGACGCCCTGCGTGTTAAAAACATCGAGGCAACCACCAACCATGATGTCAAAGCGGTGGAATACCTGCTGAAAGAAAAAGTGGCAGATTATGCCGAATTAGCCACCATCTCTGAATTCTTCCATTTCGCCTGCACATCGGAGGATATTAATAACCTCTCCTATGCGCTGATGTTGAAAGAGGCACGCGATACCGTACTGATGCCTGCCCTGAACGGCATTGTCGAAAGCATGACCGACGGTGCAAAAAGCTATGCCGATCAGCCGATGCTGGCGCGCACCCACGGACAGACCGCCAGCCCAACCACGATGGGTAAGGAGTGGGCCAACGTCGCCTATCGCATGCAACGCACCGTAGCGCAGATTAAAACCACGCCGATCATGGGGAAAATCAATGGCGCGGTTGGCAACTACAATGCCCACCTGGCCGCCTACCCCGATCTCGACTGGGGCGGGATTGCCAAAGACTTTGTCGAATCGCTCGGCATCATCTGGAACCCGTACACCATCCAGATCGAACCGCACGACTATATTGCCGAGCTCAATGATGCACTGGCCCGTTTCAATACCATCCTGATTGATTTCAGCCGCGACCTCTGGGGCTATGTCTCACTGGGTTATTTCAAGCAGCGCGTGATTGCCGGTGAAGTCGGTTCATCAACCATGCCGCACAAGGTCAATCCGATCGATTTTGAGAATGCTGAAGGTAATCTGGGACTGGCCAATGCGGTGCTGCGCCATCTGGCAGAAAAACTGCCGATCTCGCGCTGGCAGCGCGATCTGACCGATTCCACTGTGCTGCGCAATCTCGGCGTCGGTTTCGGCTATTCGATACTGGCCTACAGCTCGGCCCAAAGAGGCTTCTCCAAGCTGGAATTGAATGCTGATAAAATCAATGCCGATCTCGATGCCAGTTGGGAAGTGCTCGGTGAAGCAGTGCAAACGGTCATGCGCCGTTACGGCCTGCCCAATCCCTACGAGCAAATGAAGGCATTAACACGCGGCAAAGGCATCACCCCGGAACGTCTGCATACATTTATAGAAACACTCGATATCCCCGACGATGCCAAAGCAACACTGCTGGCCCTGACGCCAGCCACCTACACCGGCAATGCAGCCGATCAGGCCCGCAATATCTGGCGCGACTGAAGCCGCACTTCCTGTATATACCCAAGCCCAGCAAGCCGGAACCAAACGGGAAAAACTAAAAACCCCCGCCACTGATTTCACGAATCATCACTGATCATAAAACCTTCAAATTGCCTTCTGCATATTGCCTTTTAATTCGTGGTCATTCGTGTCATTCGTGGCCAGGTTTGCTTTACTAAAATAAGTACTTGGCCTGTTGATTCCCAGAATTCAGATAAGTGGCCCAGGCTGCGGCGGCGCGTTGCAGCAACATGGCGGCATCTGTCATGATCTTGCCTGGCGGGTAGTCGGCAGGCATGGCGGCAATCACCCTGTCAAAATGTTGCTCCATATCCGGCCAGGCCGTCACCCGCCCGGAAATCAGCGCAGTTTTAACACTATAATCGAGCGCCTTTCGAGCTACAATCGCCGGCAATTTACCGCACAGTGTCTGGGCATCGCTCCACCCTTCTCCCGTCACCACCCAGTCCGCTGTTGCAACGGCCTGCTCAAAGCCGCAGGCATGCATCACATATCCGGCACCTGAAATCATGTCTGCGCCCAGCAGTTTCAGCGCAAACCCCAACCCTCCGGCACCACCCGCCCCTGCATCACACATCACCGATACCCCGAAGGCCTGCTCACATATGCTGGCCCAGTGCTGCATGGCAGTTTCAACTTCAGTGAGTTGATCGTTCTGAATGCCTTTCTGAGGCCCGTAAACATGCACCGCGCCCTGGCTGCCGCATAAGGGATTTTGCACATCAGACAAAATCATCATCCGCACACGTTTCAAACGCGGATCCATGCCATCCGGATCAACCCGAACAGCCTTCATCATGCCATTTAAATCGGATGAAACAGGAGCGCCTGCATGGTCGGTTACACCGCAACCAAGCCGGGTGAGCAGACCCAAACCGCCATCCACCGTGGCGCTGCCGCCAAGCGCAATGCGGATGTCCTCTACGCCGGCATCCAGAGCAGATAACACCGCCGCACCTATGCGTTCACTGCCTCGCTCAAACACATCAAGCTGCATTTCCGGCAAATTCAAACCGATCAATCGAGCCGATTCGATCAGAGCAAAATGGCCAACATTGTCATCCGCAAAAAGCAGATCACCGCACACCGTGCCGCCGCATGCGGCGTGCAACAGATCCAGCGTCCCCTCACCGCCATCGGCCAACGGCATCGCAACTATTTCGGCATCCGGCATCACCGAACTGATCCCTGCCGCCATCGCACTGGCAGCCTCAGCCGCTGTCAGCGAGCCTTTAAATGCATCGGGCGCAAGCAGCATCTTCATACCCGGCGTCTGTTATTTGTCATGTTTCCTCCAACTATTTTGTAAATTTTATCTCTTACACACAGAAGATTTACTCAAAGACGAAGCAAGAGCGCAATCATTGCTGGTCAGCCGTGCAGAATGTTTGGGTGATGGTGGATAAGCTGACATCAGTCCGTGCTGATCGAATCAAAAGTTGTATCGGTACCCTGAATATCAAACAACGGATAGAACTTGATAAGGCAGTAAAACTCTGGCTTGGCCTGTAAGCATGCCACTCATGGCATTGGCGAGTATTCCGATGAACTCGGCCACCGATTCCAGTGATCGCGGCTACCCTGGAACTTTAAAATCGTGTTAATTATCAAGATCTGAAAGCCCGACCCTGTTTTTTTGAAAACCACGTAAAAAAGAATCAAATGACTTATCTCCACACGCACATTTAAGCAGCGCAGCCATTTCTTTATAGGATTCCTTTTGTCTCGCCAGTTCTTCTTTTGAAATCTCGAATGGCTCAAAGGTATCATCAACAAGAATATCAGACATGTTTGTACCTTTTTTCATTCGATACATATGCCTGCACCCGCCCTCAGCGTAGTCCCAATAAGATTCCAGGATAGCCTTAAAAATGCCCCACCTTTCCATTGTTTTTTTCTTATTAAACCCATTAGAGTCTATGAACAATATCTTGGCATTGTGAAATTCAGTTAAGTAGCCAGCCATAAATGAACACAATATTGAAATCGTATCTGACGAACATTTCTCAGCGAAAGCATGGAACCCGATTTGGTTAGGTTCTCGACCACTTGAATAATAATATTTATCAAAACATATTTCCATGCCTTCCGGAACAGAGCTTATCATATCTGCTTCAAATTCTTTGTCTGTAGAGCTTAAATAAAGATTGCCCACTCTGTTTTTAAGGTTGCCTGATTTTGTGACGTATGTATAAATAAAAGAACATATAATACTGCTGAATTCTCCAGATGAACTGTTTTCTGAATAAGTCCAGGAGTCAGGCGAAAGCCCGTACTTAACTGCATGATTAACGTACGGAGCAGAGAACTCGTCATCCTCATCTCCCCACCACGCAGGGTTTTTCTGGATTTGCTTATGGTTTTTAACAATTCTGCGAAATGTTTCTTTTTGGTATCGTGATTTCATGTTCAATCCCTTAAAAATCGCTCTTAAGCATTATTATAACGCTTCCTGCCAACATCAACAGCTTTTTTACGGTTCATCTCCGCTCAGAAGCAGAAGAAAGAAAGGGGTCAAG
>JALUWF010000294.1 GCA_027019785.1 Mariprofundus sp.
AGAAAGGGGTCAAGTATCATATCCTCGCCTTAGAAAGGGGTCAAGTATCATATCCTCGCCTTATACTCTCCACCATCCCCAATAATTTCGAATCATCTTCCAAAAGCACACGCAACTTTTTCACTGTAGTTGGAATACTGCCAGTTCTTTTCAAGCCAAACGCATTGGCGATTACGGTTAACTTTTTGCTTCCTATTTCCTGTGATAAATACATAGCTACCCAACGCGGTAAATTATTCTTCCCTCTTCTTTGCTGGCCTCTTAAAATCGAATCATCACTAACATGAAATGTCTTTGCGACCTGGTTAACTATCTCATCAATTGAAGGACGAAATAATTGAATCTCTTGTTTTGACAGAGCAGCTTCCTCGGTATCCCGTTGTGCATAAGCCCAGTCTCGAAATGAATCGCTGCCCAGATAAGGCATTATATTACCTTTACCATAAAACCGTGCAATTTCTTCGTCTACGCCAAGCTCAACAAAGGCCAGATATTTTTCTTGTAGATTTGTGTTGGCATGAAGCTGATCGAATACCTCTCCTTGATACAACCACTCCGGCGGCTTCTGATTGCTGATATAATAGCTATAACTGCTCCAGGGATAATCAACAAGATGATTAACCATCTTCGCTTCAAGTGGGTTTCGGTGAATATATCGGGAGAGCTGTAGCTGATAGCTATCTTCCTCAACGCAAATCGCCTTGTAACGTCCACGAAACAGAGGGCCATCGGTATGCTTCATCCTGTTATGTCGCTGCGTATAGACACCATTGATATGGCGCATGGCTCGTCCTAAGTTCGCCTCAGGGGTTTTGACCAGCAAATGATAATGATTGCCCATTAAACAATAACACAAAACTTGAAGACCAAAACGCTGATGCGCCTCCTCCAAAACAGATAAAAATGCTTTATAATACGGCTCACTATGAAATATATCATGACCAGACAGGCCTCGATTCATTACATGATAATAGGCATTCTCATATTCTATCCGTAGAGGTCTCGACATGGAGAAATCATATCAATAATGATTATAGCCGTCAATATGATACTTGACCCCTTTTCTAAGCTGCCTGTGCGGCAGTGAACACGGTCTGGCCATCGCGCCAGCGGCGGCGGATTTTCTAAGCTGCCTGTGCGGCAGTGAACGATGAATTGGAAACCGAGCTGAGCACGCCGATTTTCTAAGCTGCCTGTGCGGCAGTGAACGGCGCGGCAGGTGCTGTAAACAACATCGGCGTTTTCTAAGCTGCCTGTGCGGCAGTGAACCGCCGCGATCAACGCATGCCTGGGCTGCATCCTTTCTAAGCTGCCTGTGCGGCAGTGAACTAAGCAATCGATGACCACAGCCCTGCTGGCGCTTTCTAAGCTGCCTGTGCGGCAGTGAACATCGGCTATTATATGGACTATGCGCCCTGGCCTTTCTAAGCTGCCTGTGCGGCAGTGAACGTGAGGTTACGATCAAAAAGGCATCGCAGGTCTTTCTAAGCTGCCTGTGCGGCAGTGAACGC
>JALUWF010000295.1 GCA_027019785.1 Mariprofundus sp.
CAGACGGCGCTCCATCAGCTCCGACAGGTCTGCTTCTCACCATGACACGTCCAGAGTCGACCCCCATCACCAGGAGTTCCGTTCACCAGGTGAGAATGCCGTGTCGGGTTATGCTCCTCTTTCTAATCATGTCTCTGTGCAAGTGCGGGATGCCATATGGCAGGGTGTATATATCCCCCTTGCAGCGCTCCGCAGGGAGAATGCCTTCAATTTGAATGTCTTATTCCCATCCCCTAAGGAGCCTAAAACACTGCATCCCATATCCACATTGCAAGAATGGATTCAATTATTCTTGACTTTTATAGCCATTCGACTCCAAGCTCATCCTGGGGAAGCCATAGCTCTGGTCAACTACCAGTCTCACATTATTCGCCTCTCCATCCGTTCGTCTGTCCGCGTGGCACTACAGTACGACGGCCATTTCCGTATGCAGCGGGCCAGCCATCCCATACCTTGGGATGTCTTCCGAGTGGACCTCCTTTTCGAAGTCGAGGACTACCTCAAGGTCCCCACCTCTCGACCCCGTCAGCCCTTTCCAACCCGCGGTGGCGCCAGGAATAGCCGCGTCTGCTACCGCTACAACTCGGACAAAGGCTGCCCCAACCCCAAGTGCTCCTACGACCACAATTGCCTGTCCTGCGGCAAACGAGGGCACCCCAGGCCCCAGTGCACTTCCAACAAGCGCCCTGCTGCCAAGTGAGACCACTTTCCGACTACCAACCCCGATCAACCTACAGGTCTTCACTCCGCTACTCGCCGGCTTCCATTCCGCTGATTTCCTTCTTCGGGGGTTTCGAGAAGGCTTCCGGATCCCATCGACCATTGACCACAACCCTGCGTCAACCGGATATACCAACCATAAATCCGTCCTTCTCAACCCCCAGGTGGTACGATCCAAAATCCTGAAAGAGGCGGCGAAACGACGAGTAGCGGGACCTTTTTCTACCATTCCTTTCGCCAATACCGTCATCTCACCCCTGGGTCTAGTACCAAAGAAGGAGAGAGGACAACACCGCCTCATTCACGACCTCAGCTTCCCCAAAAACGACTCCGTCAACTCCAACATCGACCCAACTCTGACAGCTGTCACCTTCGAGATGTTGGACACTTGCGTGCACCATATGCTCCGGCTGGGACCAGGATGCTTGGTGTCGAAGGCTGACCTGCAGGATGCTTTCCGGCTCATCCCCATTTCTCCCCTTGACTATCACCTCCTAGGTTTTACCTTTGAGGGTTCTTTCTACTTTGATCGCTGTCTCCCTATGGGTTGCAGCATCTCCTGCCAAACTTTCGAAGCTTTCTCCTCTTCTC
>JALUWF010000296.1 GCA_027019785.1 Mariprofundus sp.
TAACATCTATGGACACCCCTCATTGTGCAAGCGAAATCTGTCTTTGGTGTAGTGCAGCCATCTATTCGGATTCCACTTGGCCTGAGGCCAGATCCTTGATGAACTTCGCCAACCCGGTTCTTATCAGCTTATCGTTCCCGAAGAACGTAGTTAGGAACAGAGTTTCCGGATTGCGGTCCTACCTGTTAGACATCTGATTTCACTTACGCAACTACGGTGTCTTCATACCTTTTGTAACTCTGTTCCTTGCTCAGCAAAGCCCAGATCGTTCTTGCTAGTTTGTTCGCCAACGCCACGACGACTACATTGTGGTGACGACGCCTCATAAGATCTTCAAGCCAATCTACCGGAGCATTATTCCTGTTCATATGACGAATTACGGCTCTGGCACCATGGATCAGCATCTTACGAATATAAGCATCACCTCTCTTGCTGATGCCTTGTAAATTTTGCTTCCCGCCACTTGAATATTGTCTGGGGACCAGCCCCAACCAAGCTGCGAATTCTCGCCCTGATCGAAATTCTTTCGCATCACCGACGCTTGCTACTATCGCCGAAGCTGCCAACCGACCAACACCAGGAACTTCAATTAATCGTTTACAGCGTTCATCAGACTTATTTTGATCATTGATTTCCTTATCAAGATCACCGATCTCCGATTCAATATAATTTAACCGATCGATCATCCGAAGCATCAGGCGATTAAGTGTTGATGGCAAGTCATTTTCAACATCTCCATATGAATCTGACAACCATTGCCTCAACCGCTTCGGTCCTGCAGGAATCGCCACTCCAAATTCGGAAAAGGATGAGCGTATGCGATTAATTACTGCCGTCCGCTCCTTTATCAACCCTTCCCGCTCTCGATGCAAAAGCAGTACTGCTTGTTGCTCTGGGCCTTTTATTGGCACAAACCTCATTGTTGGCCGATCAACCGCCTCACAGATTGCTTCTGCATCCGCAACGTCAGTTTTATTCGTTTTTACGTAAGGCTTCACAAATTGGGGCGGTATTAATTTCACATCATGGCCAAGCTGCTTTATTTCTCTAGCCCAGTAATGAGAACCGCCACAAGCTTCCATCCCGACTAAGCAACGAGGTAACTTAGCCATAAATGGTAACAACTGATTACGTCGAAGCTTTTTACGAATTAAGCATTTCCCTCTGCTATCGCTGCCATGAATTTGAATCACCGACTTTGCCAGGTCGACTCCTATCACTCTTAGCTGTTCCATAAACCACCTCCCGCGAAGAAACTGAAGTTTCAGTGTAAGGGAGGGGTGTCCATTTCATTAGCTTATTAGTGTGC
>JALUWF010000297.1 GCA_027019785.1 Mariprofundus sp.
ATATGGCTCTTCACCGAATGCAGTGGAATAGTTACCATGCGATCATCTGATTTAGAGGTGATTCTGCCATGGACCAGCTTACTCTTTACGATCAAATCCTTGGGCTGTCTTCGCCCTGGAAGACCACCTCTGTCGAATTACATGATTCTTCAGAAGAGATACTGGTTACTGTCTCATATGATCGTGGCAACCCTCCGTTATGCCCCATCTGCCGCGGAAACGGTCGACTCTATGACAGCCGTCGGAGAACTTGGCGGCATTTAGATACATGCCAGTACAAGACAATTATTCAAGCCGACGTGCCACGTGTTGCTTGCTCAGAACATGGTATTCACACGTTACAGGTTCCATGGGCTGATAGTAGCTCTCACTACACCATGCTTTTCGAGTCCCGTGTTCTAGCACTCGCGCAAGAAAACACGATATCCGCTGTTAGTAGGCAATTGCGATTGAGCTGGTCGAATATAGACAGGATTATCCGCAGAGGTATTGCTCGCGGGCTGTCACGGCGCTGGAAAGTAGACTGTCGACACCTTCATGTCGATGAAACAAGTATCAGTACAAGAAGGGAATACATAACAGTTTTGAGTAATCAAGCTGGAATGGTTCTGGCTATCGCAGACGGTCGTAGTAGAGATAGTTTAATCGCCTGCCTTAGAAGCATACCGATCCAATGGCTATCAAAAACCAGGTCGCTGTCGATGGATATGAGTCGCGCCTACATTCGGGCCGCTCACGACTTTTTTGGCGTCAGAGCTTCAAAGCTGATTGGATTCGATCACTTTCATGTTGCTCGAGCCATCACAAGATCGGTTGATGAAGTCCGAAAACAAGATATGAAAAAGCTACCGAGCCTGGAACGACTTCAAGTGCATAAAAATCGCTATCTATGGTTACGAAACGGATCTGAATTAGATACAGAGTCGAGGGCAGAGATCGACAGTCACTCAGCATTGATGAGTAATACTACAATTGCTTGGACTCTGAAAGAAAAAGCACGCGAGATATGGAAAGGAAAAGAACCTCAGACAAGGAATAGCTGGAAACAATGGGCCAGGCTCGCAAGGGCAACGGGGCTGAGACCGCTGATAGCCGTTGCAGAAATGGTATTAAACCATCTGACCGGAATTGTTGTTGCCATGAAATCTGGGTTTTCCAATAGCCGGGCCGAGGCTATCAATAAAAACATTAAGAACCTCAATAGAAATGCTCATGGACATCGGAATAAAGAGCGTTATAAAGCGATGATATATTTTAAATTTGGAAGGCTGGATACAAGCTTCTCCCACTAAGAACGGTGAAGAGCCT
>JALUWF010000298.1 GCA_027019785.1 Mariprofundus sp.
TGTTGACCGGAGTCAAGCATGTCGTCCATGGCCAGAGCTTGCCGAGTTGGTAAGGGTTAGGCGTCGATGGAAGCGAGTCCCATCGATGGAGGCGCAGCTCCGCTCTCCGTGTGGCTCCGCCTTCAGAGGAAAAGGCTGGACTGTGAGCGTGTGGCGCAAGCGAAGCGCGCGGGAGACGCGAACAGTTGAGCGGGAGGCGTGGCCGGATGCTGCACACACTGCGCTGCAGTGCATGTGAACATGGTGTGGTGTGGAAGAGGAAGTGACTACATTGAGCAAAGACACATCTTGTTTTGCGAAGCTTTCGACCCTATGCCAGGGTCTTCATCAGCGCACAAGTGTGTGTGGGTTTGCTGTGTGGGTGTGTTGTGGTGGGGGTTGCGGTCAGAGGCTGCAGGATGCAGTTGTTCTTGAGAAGCTTGCGAGAAGATTCTTGTGTTCTTGCGGTGTTCTTGCTGGTGTTCTTGAGAAACTTGTTGGAAGTTTCTAGACGCGTCCAGAAGACCGAAGATTTTTCTTGGAGGACTTGACTTCTGGAAGAGTCCGGGAAGTCGATTCTGGAAAAGTCCGAGAATGGGAGTCCTGAGAAGGAAGTTCTGGAAGGAAGTTCTGGAAGGTCCATGGAAGGGTCTTCGAGAAGGTCGTTCGAGACTTGTTCCGCAAGGCACATGTTGGTGCCTGTCCCCATCGTGACACACGCACAGTCACTTCGGGTGGGCGAGGCAGGGTCCAGAGCACACACAGGGCAGTGGTCCGAGCCAGGCCGGGGGTCCTTGATCTTGTTGAGTCACGCGTCGTTGTGGGAGGCGACTCCGTGAGGTGGCGTCTTGACAGTCCATGCGCATTCCCAGCCAGGTTGCACGATCCCCGTGCAAAGGTCAGGGTTAGGAAGCGCCGCGGGCCCGTCCGCCGAGCTGACAGAGTGCTGTGGGGCACATGGGGCTCGCGGGGTGGGTGGCGCGGGTAGTTGGACTTGGACGCGGCTGGTCACGAGCTCAGGGTGAGCAGGCGACGTTGTGTTGGATGAAGGAAGTTGGAAGTCCGGTGGCACGCACTGGGCGTCCACGTACATGACGGCACGGGGGCCGCCGGTGTACTGATGTCGGACACTTGGTAGTTCCACGAAACCAGGTTGGGCATCTTGGTACGGTGAATTGGTGCCAGGGGTGGCACCGTGCTGTTGACCGGAGTCAAGCATGTCGTCCATGGCCAGAGCTTGCCGAGTTGGTAAGGGTTAGGCGTCGATGGAAGCGAGTCCCATCGATGGAGGCGCAGCTCCGCTCTCCGTGTGGCTCCGCCTTCAGA
>JALUWF010000299.1 GCA_027019785.1 Mariprofundus sp.
AGACCCGCCTGCCATGCAGGACTGCCCTGTTGCACTGATTGCACGCCAACACCGGCCACATGCTTAAACAACAGCCCTCGCCTGGCAGTAACGAATACAGCCCCGGCCAGCCTCGGATCGATTTTACCGGCATTAATTTTTGCCGTCTCAAGGGACTTGAGCACCGCAGTAAGCTGCATGGACGAACCATCTCGGATGATGTTCAATGTGACAGTCTCACCAGGCTGAATCATGCCAATACGATTGCGTAGAACTGCTGCATTTTTTACTGTCTTGCCATTGACTGCCGTAATAATATCACCGGCTTTCAGTCCGGACTTGTCGGCTGCCGACCCGGCATTCACCTGCGCCACAATCGTCCCCGTATGCACATGAATACCCATCGCTTTGGCGATATCCGGGGTCATATCCTGAATGCTGATACCGAGATAGCCCCGCTGAACCTTGCCGGATTGAATCAGTTGCTTCGCAATGGCATGCGCCATATTAATCGGAATAGCAAATCCGATACCGACATTGCCACCCGATGGCGCGACAATGGCTGTGTTAATGCCGATCAACTCCCCACGCAGATTAACCAGCGCACCGCCCGAATTGCCGGGATTAATGGAGGCGTCCGTCTGGATAAAATTTTCATAACCTTCGATGCCCAGACCGCTCCGCCCCAGCGCACTGACAATGCCGGATGTGACAGTTTGTCCCAATGCGAACGGGTTGCCAACGGCAACCACAAAATCTCCGACTTTCAGGATATCGGAGTTACCCAATGGCAACGCGGTTAAATGTTTGGCAGGAATACGTAAGACGGCAACATCTGCTTCGGCATCTGCACCGAGCACCTTGGCAGTAAATTTCCGGCCATCCTTTAGCGAAACCACCACCTTGTCCGCATTCTTGACTACATGATTATTGGTCAGGACATACCCCTTGGCGGCATTGATAATCACGCCCGAGCCGGCCGCTTTAAATTCGCGTTGAACAGGCATCCCTGGCACATTGAAGAACTGATGGAAGAAGGGATCATTCAACAGCGGATTGGACTGCATGGCCACATGGCCGCGAACCGCGATATTCACAACAGCAGGCGTCACCCTGTCGAGCAGAGGTGCCAATGTCGGCTCGCCGTTCTGGCCGTCCGAACCTGAATAGGCCACTGGAATATGCGCTTGCGCGGAGGGTGGCAACATTCCCATCAGGCTTAAAAAAATCGCGGTAAAAATAATATAAATGCACTGCATGATTCATATTCCTTATATTTCTATTTCGTGCTACGTGGAGACGTATTCTCACTTTTATAAGCATGCTATGGCAGGAATTCAACCACTGTACGCTGAAGCCTTCGCCTGGAGGCGAGGGTTTTAACCCAACCCGGACGTGAAAGAGAAAGGAAAATGAAAATCATACTTGTTTGCATCAGACCACCGGAAATCCCACCTTTGCCTTGTCGATGGCTGGCCGGTTCACACGGAAATCGGACAGATCGAAGTGTGGCGCTTCGCCCATAATCCAGCGGCTCATCAGATCCGCCGTCCCCGGTGCCAGTGCTACACCATTGCGATAATGGCCACTGGCGACCCATAAACCCGGATGCCCTTCCACCGGCCCCAGGTAGGGCATGCCATCAGGACTACCCGGACGAAATCCCATCCACTGCTGCACAATCTGCGCATCTTTCAGCCCCGGCGTGATGCGATACGTGGCCTCCAATAACTGATTAATCACCGCAGCGGTGGTGCCGCTCTTAAAACCGACCCGCTCCATGCTGGCGCCGACCAGAATATGACCATCCACCCGGGGCACCATATAGGCGTCGTCATGTTTAATAATATGATTGACCCGCCCAGGTTTATCTTTAAGCAGCACAATCTGTCCTTTCACTGGTTCCACCGGCAGACTGACACCAATCTTGCTACCAAGTTCGCCGCTCCAGCTACCCGCAGCCAGCAGCACTGCATCCGCCGCTATCGTCTCACCATTGGCCAGTGTCACCGAGATCACTTCACCCTGTGCATTCTCATTTAAGCCGGTCACCTCAGCCTGTTCACGAATCGGCACCCCGCATATTTCAAGCGCCTTGCGCGCTGCCGCCAGCAGACGCGGATTACGCACCTGCCCCACCTCCGGCCACAACAATGCACCTTGCACCTGCGCACTGATGGTCGGTTCGTGCGCCTGTGTTTGTGCTGTATCCAGCCTTTCCACCGGCCAGCCAAAACGCTCCGACCAGGCCAGCGCATTGTCATGATGATGAATCCGATCATCCTCAAAAAACGGGATCAACAAGCCTGTCGTACGCCACTGCACAGAAATTCCGGTCATCTCCAGCAACATATTACTGAGCTCGGGATATAGCGCCAGGCTATCTTCAATCAGGTGGGTAAAACTATCCTGATAGAGCCAGGGATGAATTGGACAAAGAATCCCGGCGCCAGCCCATGATGCCTCGTGCCCGGCGCTCCCCTTCTCCAGAATCACCGGGCTGGCCCCGAGCCGATGCAGATACAGCGCCGTCAAACAACCAATCACGCCCCCACCGATTACTACCACGCGCTTGCCATTATCCTGTTTTCTGTCTGTCACGATCCTCTCCCTTTGTTTTGCTCTCTGGCGCTAAGACGATACTCCTGCAATCGGCTGTTCGGTTTATCTGGCAAAGTCATTTCATTCAACAACTCAAATGGTGTGTTT
Organism: Mariprofundus sp.; assembly: GCA_027019785.1. Classification (GTDB taxonomy): domain Bacteria; phylum Pseudomonadota; class Zetaproteobacteria; order Mariprofundales; family Mariprofundaceae; genus Mariprofundus. The sequence continues at coordinate 2,689 of JALUWF010000299.1, forward strand.
TCACAACACTATCAGCCAATGTCGAACGGGTGATATCAAGGACATGTTGATGGTGGGTGAAGACCATCACCTGACCACCCTCGGAAAATTTCGCCAGTGCCTTGAGTATATGCGCAGCACGCTGATCATCTGAAGTCATCAACACATCATCCAGAATCAACGGCATTGCCGAGCCTGAGCTGCGACGCATTTCCAGTGAAGCCAGCCGCAAAGCCAGATAGAGCTGATCCGCTGTGCCTTCACTCATCGCTTCCACCCGAATAGACACACCATCCTCACGTTCCGCCATCAGAATGGGTTCATCACCGGATTCATCTGCGACCAACCGAACATAACGTCCCTCTGTCATCAATGCGAAATAGATAGACGCTGCTTTCACCATCGGTGCTTGTGCTCTCTCCCTGAATTGTTTCAATGCGCGTTGTAATAATCCGTGTGCAAGTTTCAGTCTGGCCCATGGGCGAATGGCAGCCCGATATCTGGCAATGGCCGATTCCATCGCCTCACGAGCCGCTGCAGCACTGTCCGAGGTATCGATCTGCTCCAATGCTCTGCGCGCCGTTTCTTCAGCCTGCCGGGCATCGGCCTGATCCTGTTCAAGCCGGGATATATCCATCCGGCATCGTTCCCGCTCCGACGCAATGGTAGCCACATCCTGCTCGGCCAGACGTTCGCGCAGCTCTGCCTCACTATGCGCCGATGCCTGCATCAGTTGATGGCGCAATGTATCCACCGCCTGCCCGGCCTGCCTTTTTTGTGCTGCCAGTTCTTCCGCCTGAGGCAGTGCTTCCACATTCCCCACCCCGGCGGCTTTGCATAAATCAGCCAGCATGCCGGCCTGCAGGGCATGTTCAGCTTGGGCTTCTGTTTTTATATCGCAGGCACGTTTTTTATCACGGGTCAGCGTAGTTTTTTGCACGGCCTGCTCGGCTGATTGATGGAGACGATCAAGCAGCCGGGCAGCAATATCGCTTGCTACAACCGGTTCCGGCTCAGCCAACATGCTGGCAAGCTCACTGGCCTGTTGTTCAAACACTTGAATCACTGCTTGGGACTGCGACAGACGCAATTTTAATTCCGCCAGTGATGCGGATTGCCGGGATAATGTATCCAGTTCATCCAACCGGGCCCTGACGACAGCAGATTCACTATCCGGTTTGAGAAAGAGTTTTTCACACCAGCCCCGCACAGCCAGCAGATGCTGCTCCAGATCGGTTTCTACGTTTGCTATCTGATCAGACAATCGTTGGCGCTCGACGTGGCGAAGCCTGGCTGCTTTGGCCTGCGCGCTACGCTCAGCATCTGCTTCTGTCATGCGCTTTTCCCACAGCATAGCCAGATCAATGCATGCAGATAGTGTGGTTGATTCAGCAACCCGCTGCCCGATACGATCTAACGCTGTTGCCAGCATGGATGATGCGTGTTGCTGCCTGTCAGACTGTTGTGCAATATCCCGTTTTAGTTCGGCCAGTCGATCCGAAATGGCCAATGCACTATCCCGCCCTGTTTGCCATTCACGCAATGCCTCTGGCGATAATTCAGGGAGTCTGGCCTCCGCCAACTGCTGATGCCACGCTTCCTGCAAAGCCTGCCGGTTCTGTTTGCAGTCGTTCAATGCGCCAATAATCTCACTACGCCGCTCTTGCATCTCTCGGATGCGCCCTGCACTCTCTTCATAGCGGGCTGCACGTTTGGTATCTGACCTTAACAGATCAGCCTGCCTGTCGGCATTGGCCTGAGCCGATTCAAAGGCATCCGGTAGTGGTGTATCCGGATCAAATACTGTTTCCAGGTCATGGGTATTTGATCGCTTATCCACATAAACCTGCCGGATCAATGACCAGCCCTGATCTCTATGCTGACGGGCTGCCTGCAAGGTTTCAAACGTGACGATCTCCCCTTCCGCCCCCAGTTGTCGCTGTTTCTGCTGTTGAGTCTCCAGATCATGCTCAAGACGTTGATCTTCATCCTGTAGCTGTCGAATGGAATCATCGATCACTGCCAGCGCATGGCGAGCATCAGTCAAGGCAGCATCCATCAACGGCCTGGCACGTCGTAGCTGCTCATCGCCAGCTATCGCAAGATCCGATAAAGCCTGAGCCAGCTTACCCTCGATATTTGCCTTTTCCCGTTTCATATCTGCAATCTGGCGAGCCATATCACCCATAGCTTGCCCGTTACGCATCGCTGACTGCACCGCTTCACGAGCCACCGGATCCGGTGAATCAGGCAGTTCAGAGATGCCGGACGCTTCAGCATCATGCAATGCCTCGATACTCTCCCCTAATGCACTCTGCCTTTCGGCAAGCCGGTTGATTGCACTCAGATGATGGTTCAAATCGGCCAGATCGGCTTCGGAGGGTATAGCCCCTATGATTTCATCAATGGGTTTCCCCTGTGCTATCCGCGTGGCCAATTCCAGCAATCTTTTTTCATCAGATGCAATGGCAGCGTGTTGCTGCTGCACCTCCAATTCGCATTGCTGCACTGCATCGATTTTTCCGGCCAGACGTTCAATAGCATCTTTGTGTTCCAGCAGGGTCGGTTCAATCTCTAATTCTCCCAGTGCTTCTGCACAGCGTGTTATTTCACTGTTCGCTGCTTCGATAGCAGCCTGTGCATGGGAGAGTGATTGCTCGGCAGCCTGACGCTCTTCGCGAGCGGTTTCTGTCAAATCCGGTGCATCGGCCAAAGCCTGTAGTTCCAGCAATGCCCGGTCATATTGCTGCAATAGTGGTGCAACCGTACGCAGTTCAGTCAGTTCATTATTTTTGCGTCGCAACGCTTCCAGCTCATCATCAATCGCTTGCAGCGCAGCTTTTGTCTGTTCATGAGCACGATTTAGCTGCTGCCAGTCGGCAGGCCGGGTTAGCGACTGTTTCCATGCTCTACGCTGCTCATCCAAGGATTTTTTTGCTGCATTGATCACCGCAGAGCTTGCCCTTGGGCTGTAGTATCGTTTTGCCTCCGCTTCCAGCTCAGACAATATATCATGCATGCCTCGCGTACCGGCACTGGCTTCAAACAGCGCCGAGCCCAGCTCACCTTGCCCTTTCAACAGCAAGTTACCGCCAGAGCGCAAACGCTGATGATTCAAGCCGAACATGGCCTCATATTCCGCCCGTTCCAGACCATCGGTCAGGGATAATTCATGTTCCCTGCTGACGGTAGAACCATCGATAGCCTCACCATTGCCCATATCAAATGCAGACAGGGTATTCTTATTGCCTTTGCGACGCACCAGACACAACGCTTCGCCATTCGCCGTTTCAAACTCGGCTGCAATACGCAGCTTGTTATTATCATGAATGAAATTATCCACGCTACGTGCCGGAATACCAAAACGAAAATCGGACATGGCACGCAGGGCAGACGATTTACCCGCTTCATTTGCACCATAAATCACATGCAGGTTGGCAGATGTTGTGCCTCCCTCGCCTCTGAAATCGATCTCCGTATCGGTGAAGGGCCCGAAGGCCTTGAGCAACAAACGCTGAATCTTCATGTTTGGTCACCGGTATCGGATAATCTGGCCAGCACAGTTGCTTCAGCATCATGCAGAAGGTTCAGCAGATCATCCGGCTCATGCATTTGTATTTCATCACCGCTTGCCACTTCGGCAGGCAATGAACCCAGCAGCGTTCCCAGTTCCGCTTGCATCATCTCCGCGAGCACAGCTTCATCCGAGCTGAGTGAATCAACCAGACGTATCAATTCACCGACGGCATCATCCCGTTTCGCCATCATGCCCCTGTCCAATGGCGAGCTTAGAGACAAGCGCACCTTTTCAATCCATATTTCAGCATCATCAACATCTTGTGCCGCAGCGCGAATAGCAGCATCGAGTGTGCCCGGTTGCTTGGCTTCGATAGCGTGCAGGCAGGTCGAACCTGTCAGGTGGACACGAATAGCATGCAGTTGATCGGATGCACCAATCAGTAACGGCTCCAGTGCTTGCCGAAATGCCGAACCAACCGATTCCAGTTGCTCAATATCATCCAATGGGACAGTCAGTTGATGCCAGCGCACCACATCGAGCGCAACAAACTCGGACTCAATTTTACCGGCTGTAACCGTAACCAGTTCACAACCTTTCGCTCCTGTCTCTCTGGCATGTCGCCCTTGCAGATTTCCCGGAAACACGATGCGTGGGATTTCCGCCACATAATCACGGGTATGAATATGGCCCAGCGCCCAGTAGTCATAACCTTTTGTACTCAGGGTGGCGATATCGGTCGGGGCATAGGTGTCATGGCCTGCATGTCCGCTCAAACTGGTATGCAACAGCCCGATATTGAAATAACCCGGCACGGCTTCTGGATAGTGCGGCACCAGATCCTCATCGACTGCCCTGTTGGGAAAACTGCGGCCATGAATCGCCACGGACAAATCCTCAATATTCACGCTTTCAGCCGTACGGCTGGAGAATACCGTCACGTTCTCGGGCAGGTTTAATTGTTTTGAAATCACGCCCTGAGCATCATGGTTGCCCTGCACCATAAACACAGGAATCCCGGCACGCCCGAGCTGTACCATCTGCTCACGAAAATACAGCCCGGTATGGAAATCATGCCAGTCGCTATCATAAATATCGCCAGCCAACAGTACAAAATCGACCTGCTTTTCAATCGCCAAATCAATCAACCGCTCAAATGCCCGGCGCGTCGCACTGCGCAAGCGCTCAACAGGCGCACCGTCATAACGATCCAGCCCTCTTAATGGACTATCAATATGCAAGTCAGCCGCATGAATAAAACGCATGGTTTAATTTCTACCAATCATATCCTGAATAAGCGAAATATCTTTACGCAATAATTTATTCACCAGACTCTGGAGCTCCACGCCCTGAGATTTTGCTTTCTCTGCAAACCATGATTCAACATCCTGATCGAGATAGACCGGCACATTCAATCTTGCTTCAGGATGAAAAAAACGGCCACGTTCACCTTTGGAAAAATCATATTCTTTTTTCATTATGACTCCTTATACTGTTTCTGCTCATGACGTGTTGCATGCCTTGCTGAAATGATACGAATGCTAACCTGTT
>JALUWF010000300.1 GCA_027019785.1 Mariprofundus sp.
TAACCAGCGTGTGGCCCGCATTCGGCCCCCCCTGAAACCGAGCCACCACATCGACATCCGGCGTCAGCAAATCAACAATCTTGCCCTTGCCCTCATCGCCCCACTGAATTCCAATCGCAACAGTATTCGTCATCTCAACCCCACAAATTTGAACCACGAAGGCACGAAGACACAAAGGGAAAAACCATATTCGGAATGTCTGTCTTTTCTTTGTGTCTTTGTGGTTAAATAATTACCCGGCATTTATCAGCGCCCACAAATCACATGAAAAACCGGTGGCCGGCATATCCCGTCCATGCGCCGCCATCATGGTGTCATAGCGGCCGCCATGTAGCAGCGCCTGGGCCACACCATCGGCGAAGCCGGCAAATAAAATGCCGCTGTGATACAGGAAACGCGGCATCACGGCTGCATCGGCATAGACGCCGACATGCCCGTCCAGTTCTTTATTTAATTCCTTAACTAAATCCAGTAACTCTTTGGAAGCATTGTCGAAGTCTGCATTAATCGATCCAATATGCGAGCGAACCCATGCCTCATCCGCAACACCGGTCACCATCTCCAGTAACGCCGTTGAAGCTGCATCCGAAAGCTGCTCATTCGCCAACAATTCAGATAAATCATCTGGCGAACGTCGTGAAATTTTCTTTGTCCATTGCTCCAGCGCGGTATCGCTGTCCGCCACCAGCGCCTTAAGCAGGCCGATATGACCGACCTGCAAAACAGTCTTATCGAAACCGGCGGCCAGCATGGTGCGTCCGGCCAGATGCATCACGTCAATATCGCCGTCGCGCCCGGCTACGCCGAGGTATTCGACACCGGTCTGCCACTGTTGACGGGAACCGCCGCGCACATTCGGTCGCGCCAGCATTACAGTGCCGGAATAACAGAGCTTCAGGATGGGTTCGTGCTGTAAACGGGTGGCGGCGATGCGGGCGATTTGCGGCGTCATATCGGAGCGGATCGCCAGCGTACCAGCGCCGGCAGGATCGGAGAATACCACCGTCTGATCGGCCAGAAAACGGCCTGCGCCGGATTGCATCGAATCGGGACGCTCCAGTATCGGTGGAATCACTTCCTCATAACCTGCCTCTTCAAACAGATCGAGAATATCGCCCTGCAGGCTGCGCAAGGCTCTGGCCTGCGCACCGAACGCATCGTTCAGGCCGATAATCGGTTTATGCGTCGGCATCACATCGCTCCCAGTTCAGCATAACGCACCATCAACATATCAGGCAGTTCGGCGAGTTTAGCCAGTACGCTCCGGGTCGGCGGTGTATCCACCTGAATAATGGCGACCGCTGTATCGGCGTCTTCGCGGCGACCGAGCCGGAAATCGCCAATATTGATATTCGCTTCGGACAGCACGCTGCCCATGGCGGCAATCATGCCGGGCTTATCCTCATTCTGAATCACAATCAGATTGCCTTCAGGCGCCATTTCTACATCGCAGGTATCAAAGCTGACAAAACGCGGACGTGACTCATCAAACAGGGTGCCGGATACGCAGCGGCAGCCTTCGTCCCCTTCCACTTCCAGCTTGATCAGGGTGGAGAAGCGATCCTGCGCTTCGCAGGCGAATTCAGCCACTTCGATACCGCGATCCTTGGCCAGCATGCCGGCATTGACCGCATTCACATCTTCCATGCTCTGCGATAACAGCCCCTGCAACATAGTGTTAATCAATGGCTTGCGATTGATATGGGAAGCGTGCCCTTCAAAGCTGACTTTGACACGCGAATAACCCGGCTTCATGGTCTGGCCGATAAAGCGCCCCATGCGCTCGGCCAGCAACAGGTATGGCGCCAACAAACGCTGCTCTTCTTCGGACAACGATGGCACGTTGACCGCATTTTTCACGATACCGGACAACAGATAATCGGACATTTGTTCCGCCACCTGCACCGCCACATTCTCCTGTGCCTCCTCGGTGGATGCGCCGATATGCGGCGTAAAGCTGATATTATCCAGCTCAAACAAACGATTCTCACGCGCTGGCTCGCGGGCATAAACATCGAGCGCAGCCGCACGCAAATGGCCGGATTTGCACGCATCATAGAGGGCATCCTCATCGACAATGCCTCCACGGGCGCAGTTGACAATAATCGAGCCCTGTTTCATGCGGCCAAGAATATCAGCGTTGATCAGATTGCGGGTAGCATCAAGCAGCGGCACATGAATCGTCAGCACATCGACTGTTTCAGCCAGTTCGGCGACTGTCTCCATCTTGGTCACACCCATGGCTGCCGCGCGCTCATCAGAAATAAACGGATCATAGACAAACACGGACATGTGCAGACCTTTGAGCCGATCACAAACAATCGCGCCAATGTTACCGGCTCCGATCACGCCAGCCTTTTTGCCTGTCAGTTCCATGCCCATAAAGCGGGTCTTTTCCCATTTACCGGCTTTGGTCGAGGCCGAGGCCTGTGGAATCATACGAGCAGCCGCTACGATATGAGATACCGCCAGTTCCGCCGTGGTAATGGTGTTGCCGAACGGCGTATTCATGACCACGATACCGCGCCGAGAACAGCCTTCGATATCCACATTATCCACACCAATGCCAGCCCGGCCAATCACCTTGACGCGTTTGGATGCTTCCAGCAACGCGCCTTTCAGCGTGGTCGATGAACGTACGGCAATAGCATCGTAATCACCTGCAATGGCCAGTTTATCTTCGTCCGACAGCCCAGGCTTATCATCCACATCAATGCCGCGCGCCTTGAACACTTCAACGGCGCGACTACTCATTTTGTCCGCAATCCAGACCTTTGGCATTAGCCCTCTCCTTCAAAAACCTTATATCACCACGAAGCTCACGAAAAAACACGAAGCATACCTATTCGTACTTAGCATGAAAAAATTCATGCGCGTGAGTGGTGAGTTAAACGCAGACCTTGGCAAAACAAGCGCTCTGCCAGAGAGTCGGGCCAGACAGCACTTTTGCGAGCCGGAGTGCGCAGGCACTCTATAGTCGCATGCCGGAGGGTCAACTCGCCTGTCATCCTCTTACACCGGAGTTGCACGCCAAGTTTGTAGAAATGCAGGATGCTGGTGCAACTGTATGTGACATTGCGAATACCCTGAAATGCAACAATCGACGGTTAGTTTAATGAGGAAAGAGTTGAAAGGTAGCAGGCTCGAAAGAACTTGATTGGAACCAGCGAATGGAGCACCCAATTGTCAAGCCAGGCACCGTTATTTACCGCACTAAAAATCATCCTGTTCCTTTGCAAAAGCAATATAACGATCTAAAATTTGCCATATTAAATAATCAGATACACCCAACGATGTCGGAGCCTGTCCTCTACTCTACCCAAATACGCTAATAAAATAGCATATAAAATAGGGGTCAGTAAAATAGGGGTCAGAGTAAAATAGGGGTCAGGACTTGTTTCGCGTATTTTCCATCCCTTATAACCTCACACATAAGTGAATATTAGCCTTAAAACAAACACCTTACAAACCTACTAATCCGCGAAACAAGTCCTGACCCCTTTGGATGACCCCTTTGGATCGTGTTGTCTAATGACGAACCATTTCCATCTGATGATTGAGACCCCACAGGCGAATCTTAGCCGGGGAATGCGTCAACTTAATGGCGTATACACCCAGCGGCGGAGGTTGGCGCGGTATTTGATAACACGAAGCCCCGGCACAGCACGGAAGATGGTAATGGCAATACACGTTCCGGCAGACAACTGTGCCAGAGACCCCAGCATCAAAAACAGCGACGGCCATGTCCATAACGCCGATGCAGCAACTCCCGCAGCTATGGCGGGGACAAATTCAACCGCCGGTCGCAGTCGGCTTTCTATAGCGTTACTCACTCGTTATCCTGATAGATGCATGCATCCAGAATCCCCAGCACATCGGTTAGCATCTCTCTGGAGGCATGCTCGACGAGCTTGACCCGGCGGCTGTTATAGTCGATGGATTTAACCTGCTCCACCATCACAAACCCCGTTATGGAGGAATGTTCCGGCACTTTAATATGGAAGGGAATATGCCGATCCGTATTGGTTATCGGACATACGATGGCAAGTCCTGTGGCTTTATTAAAGAGTATATTACTGATAACAAATGCAGGGCGGCGACCCTTTTGTTCATGCCCTGATTGAGGGTCGAATGTGGCAATAATAAAGTCCCCCTTCGCGGGAATATAAGACATCACCACGCCTCCCCTCCGACAGGCTCTCCCCAATGTTCCTCCCCGATTGTGTAATCGGACGGCATGTTGCCAGCGAGAGTCTTTATGTCGAACCTTCCATGAGTTTCATGGGTGGTCTCAATGATGATTTTTCCATCACCGAAGGATATATTCACCATCTCCCCCACCTTGATTTGTGTATGCTCAAGCATCTTTTTCGGAATCCTTATTCCCTGACTGTTTCCCCATTTCTGAACTTTTGTTTGCATGATTAGCTCCTTGTGACTACATCTGTGTATATTCAAGTATATACACAGCATACGGGAACGCAATCATAAGATTGATCACCCGGATTTCTCCAGCTTTGGGTTTATATCATGAAAAAAAAACGTGTCAGGCTTGACTTCTCACACTTCAAGCCTGATGTGTAAAAATCGCACGCACTTCATCCAATTCGCCTGTCTCTGCAAACATCATCTCAAGTTCATCTATGGGTTTCATTGGCTAACCTCCTTGATTCTTTGTGGGCAAGCTGGCGTTGAATGGCATCGGCTTTGAAGTTTTGCTCATTCATAGAGATGCTAAACATGGTTCGTACACCATGCCCAACCATTTCACCCTTATATCCCATCAGCGCATAAACTCGCCAATGCGTTTCGGTTCCGCGATGGCTGGCCAGTGTTTGGCCTTGCGAGATGGCAGAAGGTCTTTGGTGTTGCCCATCGGGATAGCATCAATCAACCCCTTATCACAGGCATATTCCAACACCTGTCGTGTGATTTGGCTGATGCGCTTGGCGAGTTCCAGTGTGTCACGTTTGGCTATATTGGTTAAAAGGTCAGCCGTATCGGTTTTTTTGAGAGAGTCAACGGCAATGTCGCCAATGACCGGAAAGACATGCAATTCAAAACGCCGCATAATGGTTTTGGCATGTTTGGCTGACCATCGGGCTGCACTGCAAGAGACCGTGGAAGATCAACCTCTGCGCAATGACCTTCCGCCCTGCATGAAGTGGCTGATTTTATGCGCAATCAAGCCTGATTGCTTTCAAATTCCCGCATAAAGGCAACCAGTGCATCCACGCCTGCTTCCGGCATTGCGTTGTAGATACTGGCACGCATGCCTCCGACGGAACGATGGCCTTTGAGCGTGATCAGTTCGCGCTCTGCTGCACCTGCAAGAAAAGAGGTATCCAGCCCGGGATCAGCCAGTGTGAATGTGACGTTCATCCAGGAACGGGCATGGGTAGACACCGGGTTGGCGTAAAAATCGCTGTTATCGATCACAGTATAGAGTTTATCGGCCTTGCGCTTGTTAAGCGCGCCCATGGCTGTAAGGCCGCCCTGTTCCTTGAGCCACTCGAAGACCAGGCCCGCCATATACCAGCTATAGGTTGCCGGGGTGTTGTACATCGAACCATTGTCGGCATGGGTTTTGTAGTTGAACATGGCGGGCGTGCTCTCTGAGGCTTTACCCAGCAGATCCTCGCGGATAATCACAATGGCTAAACCGGCAGGACCGATATTCTTTTGTGAACCAGCATAGATCACACCGAATTTTGAAACGTCAATCGGACGCGACAGAATGGTGGAAGACATGTCCGCGACAAGAGGAACATCCCCCGTTTCCGGAATATAATCGAACTCAACACCGCCGATGGTCTCGTTCGGCGTGTAGTGAACATAGGCTGCGTCGGGATTTAGCTTCAGCTCTGCTTGCGTCGGTACTGTGGTAAAACCGTTATCTGAAGTATCTGCAACGATATTGACGCTGCAGTAGCGTTTCGCCTCGGCAATCGCCTTCTTTGACCAGATGCCTGTATTGATATAATCGGCGCTCTGCTTATCGCCCAGCAAATTCAATGGCACCATGGCAAACTGCGCCGAAGCGCCCCCCTGAAGAAAGAGCACCTTGTAGTTGTCAGGTATCTTCATCACTTCACGCAGATCTTTTTCTGCCTTCGTTGCGATGGACATATATTCTTTACCACGATGGCTCATTTCCATGACCGACATGCCTGAGCCATTCCAGTCCAGCATTTCCTGCTGAGCGCGCTCCATTACGGCTGTCGGCAACATGGCCGGCCCTGCACTAAAATTAAATTTTCTTGCCATGGTTAGTATCCTTATCCGGGTAGATTATAAACAATGCGCTTTGGAGGAGATACGATCTGCCTTCCTCCAGATTAATCGAGGCGCGAACGATAACCGTACAATGACGCTTCCTCAAGATGCATCAGTCGAGCAATTGATGAATTTCAACCAGTTCCAGTTTTAATTGGGATAGCAGCGTTTGGCTATCTTTATTTTCCACGATCGTTTCCATATCCCCGCTGAGCAAGCGTTTCTTGGCGCCTCGAATGGTAAAATTCAGGTCATATAACAGATGTTTGATTTGCAGCACTGCATACACATCGCGATGCCGATAAAAACGTCGATTACCGCTCTTCTTGACTGGCTTTATATGCTTGAATTCGGTTTCCCAATAGCGCAACACATGCGGCTCAACCGCACAGATATCACTCACTTCCCGTATGGAGAAAAATAGTTTATCAGGCAACTCGGGGACATTCAGCCCAGCTTTGACCAGCGCCTGTTCCGGATTCACGATTCTGATCCCGTCAATTTATCTTTTAACAAAGGGCTAGCGCGAAAAGTTACCACAGAGCGCGGTTCGATAGTGATGTCTGTACCGGTTTTAGGATTGCGCCCCCGTCTGGCATGCTTTTGACGTACCATAAAATGACCGAAACCGGATAATTTAACATTCTCACCCTGCTCCAGGGTGTCGCAAATCACATCCAGCACGGACTCAACAATCTGGGCTGACTCTTTTTTAGTCAGACCAACGCGCTCATGCACAACTCTTGCAATATCAGCTTTGGTCATATTCCCCTACCTGTAAAAATTCAAATTAAAACAAGCCATTAGCCCATTTCGCTAGAAACAACATATGAACAATAGCAGAACCTGCTAATTTGTCAAAGATGATGACGAAACCAGCAGGCCATCATGCAGTACCAAAGTTCGATCACAGGCCTCCGCCAATGGCAAACTGTGCGTTACCATAACAACGGCTGCATTTTCTTCCCTGCACAATTGTCTCAACAATCCGAACACTTCCTGCGCCGTATGTTCATCCAGATTGCCAGTCGGCTCATCGGCCAGCAACAATCTGGGGTGGGCAGCCAAAGCGCGCCCGACAGCCACCCGCTGCGCCTCCCCGCCTGATAATTTGGCCGGGATATGATCTTCTCTCTGCTCCAGCCCCAGACGAGACAGTAACTCACGACCGCGTGATTCTGCAGTGGCAGTTTCCATGCCGCGAACCATCAACGGCAAGATGATATTTTCCAGCGCGCTCAGTTCCGGAATCAGATGATGCGCTTGATAGACAAAACCGATTTTTTGATTGCGTAAATATGCCTGTCTATTGGAGCTCAGCGACTGTACGGGTTCAGCATCAAGGAGAATTTCACCCTGATCCGGTCGTTCCAGTGTGCCCAGTATTTGAAGCATGGTGGATTTACCTGAACCGGATTCGCCCACAATAGCCAGAAATTCACCCTCATGTAGCGTGAATTCCACACCTTTGAGTACATGGATTGTCCCGGCAGGCGCTGCAAAGTGCTTATGCAGATTTATGACATTGAGCAATGCAGGCTTATTCATAGCGCAACGCCTCTGCCGGCGGCACACTGGCAGCGCGCCAGGCCGGATAAAATGTTGCCGCCACTCCCATGCTCAAACTGACCACGACAATTACTGCAACAGAAACCGGATCAATCACGGAAGGAACATGATCGATATAGTAGACATCGCCGGACATAAATTTGATGCCGGTCATTCGCTCAATCCAGGCCAGCAAGGTATCCAGTTGCCAAGCCAGCAACAGCCCCAGCGCTGCGCCAACCAGCGTGCCAATACCACATAGTAGCGAGCCCATCAGCAAAAATACGCGCATAACTGAAGCGTGCGTCGCCCCCACGGTTTTTAAAATAGCGATTTCCTTGCGCCGCTCCATTACCACCATTACCAGTGAAGCCACCATATTGAACAGTGCCACCAGCACAATCAGCGACAGAATCACGCCCATAGCCATCCGCTCTGTTTTCAAGGCCTGGAAAAAGGAACGGTGGCGCTGCTTCCAGTCGGTAATCCACGCATCGGCAGGCAGTACCCTGCGCGCCTCAGCCACCACCGCGCCGGAACGATCCCGATCGAACAGGAACAACTCAATGCCGGTGATACCATTGCCCATCTGATTAAGCCGCTGCACTGCTTTCAGTGGCGTAATAATCATGCCGACATCATATTCATAAAAACCGGAATCAAATATCCCCACCAGCGTAAAGCCGCGCATACGCGGCGCGGCACCGGCAGGACTGACACCGCCGGTGGGTGACATCAGTCGCACCTTATCGCCAACCTCGACGCCCAGTTTTTTTGCCAGATCCTTACCTATCACAATCTGGAATGGCGAGCCTTTATCGTTAATAAAGCGACCTTTAACGACGTGACTGGCGATTTCACCGCTCCTGTGCGTATCCACTCCTTTCAAAATAGCGCCGAAAGCCCTGGCTCCATAGGAGGCCAGAATCTGCGTCGAAATATAGGGAGCGGCTCGCTCCACCCCTTTTAGCTTTCGAGCCTTGTCCAGCCAACTGCGCCAGTCGGTTAGTACGTCGCCGGAACCCTGAATATCCACATGGGCGGAAAAGCCGAGAATTTTATCACGAATTTCCACCGCAGCGCCATTCATAACCGACAATACGGCGATCAAGGTCATGACACCAATGGCAATACCAATGCCCGAACTCCAGCTGATCAGCGATACAAAACGCTCACTGCGTCGGGAACGCAGATAACGCTTGGCCAGCATCCACTCATAGGAAGAAAACAGTCTCTTTTTCAAATGGATTCCCCACTCACAAGATTATGAAAGATAACGCAGATACAGATAGGCATGGGAAATCACAATGGAAATCAACATCAGGCCAAAAGCATGCTTGAGAAACACCATAAAGGCGATCGGATGCCCTGCACGTTGCGAGAAGCCGGCCACAATCAGATTGGCTGATGCTCCGATCAGCGAGCCATTGCCGCCCAGGCAGGCACCCAGAGCCAAGGCCCACCATAGCGGCACCAGAGCATCCGGGCCACCAAATGTGGGAGCCATATTCTGAATCAGAGGAATCATCGTAGCGACAAACGGAATGTTATCGATCACGGCCGAAGCGATAGCTGAGACCCACAAAACAGCGCCAACTGTGGCGTTAAAGTCGCCACCAGTCAGCTCAAGCGTTTTATGAGCCAGCATTTCAATCACACCAGTATGTTCCACGCCTGTAACAATAATAAACAGACCGACAAAGAAAAATATTGTTGTCCATTCCACTTCGGTCATGATGGTCTCATAAGCATGATCCTTATCATGCAGCGATTGTCCGAATGTCTGCAGCAACAACAGCAGTGCAGCGCCAAACATGGCGATCGTGGCCGGCTCCAAATGAACATGGTGCGCCACAGTAAATCCACCAATCACGCAAAACAGCACAAACAGGCTCTTCTTCAATAGCGGCACATTCTCAATAGCTTCGTTCTCGTCAAATTGCATCACCAGTGACTTGTGCTCATCGGAAGCATGCAGATCCCTGCCGAACATGAACCAAATGATGCACAGCATGACAACGAAAATAACCGGGATGATTGGCGCCAGATTGACCAGAAAATCAAAAAAACTGAGCTTTGCAGCCGAACCGATCATAATATTGGGCGGGTCGCCGATCAGCGTCGCCGTACCTCCGATATTGGAAGCCAGAATCTGGGCGAAGAGGAAGGGATAAGGGCGCACATTCAGCGCATCGGTGATCAGCAACGTCACCGGCGCAATGAGCAACACCGTGGTTACATTATCCAGAAATGCAGAAAACCCTGCCGTGACCACCGACAACATCACCAGAATCCCCCATGGATTGCCGTTGACGCTCCTGGCCGCTTTGATCGCCACATACTGAAACATGCCGGTTTTCTGACTAATTGCGACGATAACCATCATTCCGGTGAGCAGACCGATGGTATTGAAATCCACCCCGGCAATGGCTTGTTGCTGGGTAATCACGCCGCACAGCACCATCAATCCTGCACCAAGCAGCGACAGCACGGCCCGGTTGAATTTCTCCGCCATGATCACACCATAAACAAGCAGCAGAATAGCGACGGCTATCCATGTTGGTTGCAGTCCGAATATGACATGTGCAGCATTGGCCTCATGCATCGTCAGCAGGCTCCTGAGGGTCATGCGCCAGCCGTCGCAAAATATCACTGGATGAGATAACACCGACCAGACGTTCATCGGCATCGGCCACCAGAGCGTATTCGAAGCGGTCATAGGTAATCAGGGCGGCGGTCACCGACAATACCGATTCATCCGCATGTACAATCGTTGGCTTGTTGTCCATCACATATGACACCTTACGCTGCATCAACTCCTTGTAATGTTTGCGCAACAGGCCGATATCGGGCGCATAGGGAATAGACTTCAAGTATCCCTCCACAATATAACCGGGAACCAGGCTGGAAAGGACAGAGAGCGTATGCACTGCACCGAGAATCTTATGATCCGAATCAACAACCGGTATCATGCGAAATGTCTTCTCATTCAGAATGGCCGCAATATCAGCCACGGTCTGTTCCGGATGACACACCACCACATCCGTGGTCATGATATTTCTTGCATGCATGGGGCAGACTCCTTTTTTTTCTGCTTACTCCGCTCTCATCAGCGGAAACAGCAGCACGTCACGAATGGAGTGCTGACCGGTGAGCATCATCACCAGCCGATCCACACCAATACCGACGCCCGCAGCAGGCGGCATGCCAAATTCAAGCGCTCGCAAATAATCCTCATCCACGCCGGTCGCCTCTTCATCACCAGCGGCTTTTGCTTCCGCCTGTGCCATAAAGCGTCGGCGCTGATCGTCCGGATCGTTAAGCTCTGAAAAACCGTTGGCCATTTCACGACCAGCCATGAACAGCTCAAATCGATCTGTCACATTCGGCTCGTCCTGATTTCGGCGCGCCAGTGGCGATACATCAACCGGATAATGCGTAACAAAAGTTGGCTGCATCAGTTCTGGTTCCACCAGCTCTTCGAACATCGCCATCAGATAATGGCCTGCTTTCCAAGTGATTAGCGGCTTAAAGTCAGGTATAACCTGAAGACAAACTGTGGCCAGCATGGCTTTATCATTGGCGTGACCGCGTACATCAGGGCGCTTTTCAAATACAGCCTCATCTACTCTAAGACGGCGGAATGGTTGCGACAGATCAATATCCACCCCTTCCCAGTTCACCTGCATGGTGCCAAGCCCGGCTGCAATATTTCGAATCAATCCTTCTGTGGTATCCATGGCGTCGGTGAAATCAGCATAGGCCTGATAGAACTCCACCATGGTGAATTCCGGATTATGGGTGGCATCAATGCCCTCATTGCGGAAATTGCGATTAATTTCAAACACCCGCTCAAAACCGCCCACCAGTAATCGTTTCAGATACAATTCCGGCGCAATACGCAAAAATAGTTCCATATCCAGAGCATTGTGATGGGTGACAAATGGCTTTGCAGCCGCCCCACCCGGCTGGCTTTGCAGCATCGGCGTTTCCACTTCCATGAAATCGCGGGCCTCTAATCCCTGGCGCAACAGCGAAACGATTTTAGAACGTGTTTTGAAGGTATGGCGCGATTCCGGCGTCACAATCAGATCAACATAGCGTTGTCTGCAACGGGTTTCGATATCGCTCAGACCATGCCACTTCTCCGGCAACGGGCGCAGGCACTTGACAATCATCTCCACATGCGACACCCGCACGGTCAACTCCCCGGCCCGGGTACGAAACAATACCCCCTCAGCGCCAATAGTATCACCGAGATCCCATTTTTTAGTCGGGTTGTATATGTCAGCGCCACCCAGTTCTTCACGGTTGAGGAACAGTTGAATTGATCCTGTGCCATCCTGAAGTTTGATAAAACTGGATTTACCCATCACACGATGCGCCATGATGCGACCGGCGATGCGCACGGACTGATTGATCTCGCTGAGTCGCTCAACATCAAACTGCCCGTACTCGCCATACAAGGCCGCCGTTGTCCGGTCTGTTCTCCAACCGTTCGGATAGGCCTCTCCAGCTTCCCGCATGCGGGCAAGCTTACTTCTCCGGACAGTAATCTGCTCGGACTGATCCGACACCTTATGGTTCATGTTGTACCTTATGCTTTGCTATGTAATTCGAGGTCAGGGAAAAAGAAGCCAATCTCAATTGCGGCATTCTCTTCGGAATCGGAGCCGTGTACGGCATTGGCATCAATCGAAGCAGCGTGATCGGCGCGAATCGTGCCGGCATCGGCTTCTTTAGGGTTGGTCGCCCCCATGAGTTGACGGTTCAGCGTGACTGCATTTTTACCTTCCAGCGCCATAGCCAATACCGGCCCTGAACTCATAAAGGCGCATAGATCCTTGTAAAATGGACGCTGGGCGTGCACGGCATAAAAACGACCGGCTTCAGCGGCAGACAGATGCACCATTTTAGCACCTATAATGGATAAACTATTTTCTTCAAAACGGCGAATAATATCGCCGATCACATTTTTTTCGACCGCATCAGGCTTGACAATGGATAGTGTGCGTTGAACTGGCATAAAGGATTCCCCCTTGAAAACTACGCAGCTTCCAGCTGCGGAGGCGGCACTATAGAGGAGGCACAATCAAGTTCCAAGTTTAATCAACCGAGGTTTATGCAACCGGGGTTTAATCGACAGGGGTTTAATCGACAGGATAAGGGAGCGGGTCGATTTGACCAAGATCTGCAAAACCGCGACGACGATAGAAACAGGAGTCGCAATGTCCGCAAGGCAAGCCATCAGGCAAAGGATCGTAACAGGAGCGAGTCAGGCCGTAATCCAGTCCCAGTTTCAGCCCCAAAGCAATAATCTCCGATTTATCCATCTGTATCAGTGGCGCTGCAATTTCCAGTCCCCTGCCCTCGCTGCCTGCTTTGGTTCCCAGCAACGCAGTCTGCACAAACGAATCGAGAAAATCGGGCCGACAGTCCGGATAACCGGAATAATCAACAATATTCGCACCGATCACCAGGCGCGTTGCCTGCACTGTTTCAGCTACGGCTGCAGCCAGTGACAAAAATATAAGGTTGCGGGCCGGTACATAAGTGCTAGGAATACCACCATGTTCAGCCTCATCTTTGGGCACAGGCAGGTCGGAAGTCAGTGCTGAATGACCAATACTGCGCAAATCCACCCGGATCACACGATGATCTACTGCGCCCATGTCGGGAGATACGCAAGCAGAGGCTTCCAGTTCGATGCGATGACGCTGGCCATAATCAAATGCAACAGTATGGCACCGCCAGTGCTGCTGTTTGACTGCCCATGCCAGCGCTGTGCTGGAATCAAGCCCGCCGGAAAGCAATACGACGGCTTTGATCTGTTTGCTGGTCTGTTCACTCATACGCCTTCTGCCTCAGATCCCCATATCGCTTTATGCATTTGCATCTGCATGCGCACGGGCAGATGATCTTTTAATACCCAGGCACACAGATCGCCAGGCACAATCTGCCCCCAAGCCGGCGAGAACAGCAGTGGAATATCGCCACGGTCCAACTGATGTTCACGAATAAAATTGCGCGCCCATACATAATCACTACGGCCGGTCAGCACAAATTTAATTTCATCGCCTGCTGTCAGGCAGGCCAGATTCTCGATACAGTTGCGTTCGACTTCGCCGCTACCCGGTGTCTTGATGTCAATAATCCGGCGAACCCCTACCGGCACCTCTTTCACCGAATAAGCGCCTGCGGTTTCCAGCTGAACCATGCAATCGAGCGCCAGGAGACGCGTAAGCAGTTCTATCGAATGTCGTTGCGACAGCGGTTCGCCGCCAGTCAACAGCACCAATGGCCTGTCAGAAGCCACAACCTGTCGTATCATTGCATCAATCGCCATCGAATGGCCGCTATCAGTAGGGATGGCCCGAGGCGTATCACAATATGTGCAACGCAGCGGACATCCAGCCAGACGAATCAGCGTACACGCCATACCGGCCAGTGTACTTTCACCCTGAATGCTGTCATAAATTTCATAAACGCGAAGGTGATGCACGGAAGTTGTAATCGTCAGTTACCCGGTTGCTTGTCGGAACCAGCCTGTACTCTACTTAGGGCCTCGCGAGCCTGTTCGGCCAGAGAAGAATCAGCATGTTCCTGAATCAACCGTTTATAAAACAGTGCGGCTTTCTGAAAGTGTCGCCGTGATTCGGCAATCTGGCCCAGTTTCAGCAGCGCCGCAGCATGTTTGACACTG
Organism: Mariprofundus sp.; assembly: GCA_027019785.1. Taxonomy (GTDB): domain Bacteria; phylum Pseudomonadota; class Zetaproteobacteria; order Mariprofundales; family Mariprofundaceae; genus Mariprofundus. Next base: position 14,528 of record JALUWF010000300.1, read on the forward strand.
TTGGCATAGTGATCAGCCACATATTTGAATGCGTTAAACGCCCTGTCCGTATCATTCTGGGCGAAACGGGTTTCTCCCAGCCAGTACCACGCCTGGTCGGCATATTCGCCATCGGGATACAAATCCAGTTGTTTATTGAACGCATTCGCTGCTTCATCATAGCGGCCGCTTTTAAGCGCCAGATAGGCTGATGTGTAGGCATTTTTCTCAGCTTCGACCACAGCAGCTTTATCCACTTTGGGTGCAACCGGCGTAGGTGCGATGGCAGCAGACAACGGCTTCACAGGCGTCGTGCGTTGCTTTGGTTGAAGTTTCACAGATTTTTTGGGAACTGGCCGAAACTTGGGCTTTTTGGCGACAGTTGGCTGTTGGCGTCGAGCATGTAAAAGACGACTGGAGAGCGCCTTTACCTCGGCCTGCTGAGTCTGACTCTGCTTTTCGAGCGCCTCGATTCTGCTTTCCAGTTCTGCCAGTTTACTCGCCTGCTGTTGCTGCCTAAGCTCGCCTTTTGACTGTTCACCATGCAGTTGCTGGATCGATGCGTTGATCTGCTGCTTGTCCTGAGCCCATACCTGCTCCAGGCTGATTTTCTTTTCATCGCTGGCGCATGCATTCAATGCCAGGGCGCAAAAGCAAGCGACGGCCACCGGATGAACCAGTGACCGCCTACCTTTTTTCACGCAATTTCGACTAGCGGATGACAATATCACCGCGACGATTCTGCGCCCAGCACGCTTCTCCGGATCCTCGACATACAGGACGTTCTTCACCAAATGATACCGTATCAACACGACCGACGCTGACGCCGCGAGAATTCAGATAATCACGTACACTGTCAGCACGGCGCTGGCCCAATGCCAGATTGTACTCACGACTACCGCGTTCATCACAATTGCCTTCAATGGTGATATTCACACTGCGATTGGCATTCAGCCAGGCGGCATACCCATCCAGCGTGGCGCGAGCTGCGGCATCCAGTTCGGAACGATCAAAGGCAAAGTAAACCGCATTCGAGGATGGTTTCTGAATATTGTTTGTTGACACAGGCTTCACCGTTTGATGATGCGTGGTAGTGATCGGTTTAGAAGATGTGTCCGGCGTTACTTCGACTTTCTTGGCGCAACCGGCAAAAAGCATGGCTGCTGATGCGATAACCACCAGAATTATTTTTGTTGAACACGTTCGTTCCATTGTTGCCTCCCTTGTAAAATTTTTAACACAAGTCGCATAGTGACACTTGTATACCATCAGTCAACCTTGATAACTTCACAAGAAGCCATCAGAGCGCCCATGCATGGGCGCGAAAATCAGTGTATTCCAGTGTACACATATTGATTCGCAAGAAAAGTTAAAGAAGCATTTTTCACTTCCCGTGGAGCTTAGAAAGCCCATAGAGGGACTTCTTATGACTTTATCGACCAACCTCAAGGCGTGACCAGGCCGGATCGGACGCATCGATCGCTGCTGATGTGATAGCTTCAGGCTTGCCGCCCCAGCTGGGAACGCGGTAGATTCGACGAATATGATGCTCTTCAGTAGAATATAACAGCATCTGTCCATTGGGCGCCCATGATGGTGAGTCGATACGTTTACCTGCGGCCAGATAGCGTATATCCGAGCCATCCGGTCGCACCGTGGCAAGGGCAAACGTCCAGTTTTTAAGTGAAATCATGGCAATACGATCACCGGCAGGTGACCAGGCGGGCGATGTGTTATAACTGCCCTGGGTACTGACCAATTGCGCCTTGCCGCCTGCGATAGCTTTACGATACACCTGAGGTCTTCCGGTTCGATTGCTGACAAATGCAATCCATTTACCATCCGGCGACCATGTAGGCGTTGTATCAATACCCTTATGGTGAGTAAATCGTCGCCATTTATTGCGTTTAATATCGTAAATATGAATTTCGCTGTTACCGGTAAACGACAATGTAGCAGCAACATAGCGGCCATCGGGTGAAAACTCCGGCGTGCTATTCAGCCCTTTGAAGTCACCAAAAACCGTGCGCTTACCATTTTTAAGATTAAAAAATTCGAGTCGGGGGTGATTGCCTACGTAGGTATTCAGAGCGACCAGGCGTCCGTCGGGAGACCAGTCCGGAGACAACAGCAAAGTAAAGTTTTTACCAACCGTCTGACGATTGGCGCCATCCTGATCCATATAAACCAGATCAGAATAGTCACCATGCTTGCTCACATATAGCAAATGGCTGGTAAAATAACCGGGAACGCCCAACGCCGCGCTATACACCTGATCAGCCACCCGATGCGCCAGCAGACGCATATTCGATGCCGAGCTTTGCACTGTCACTGCGGCAAGCTGCTTGTTCCTGAAAGGGTCGTGAACCTGAACTTCGACCTGCATGCCGTTGGCATTCCGGTGCAGTCGGCACAGTGCCAGAATATCAGCGCCGATAATACGCCAGTCACCATAATCCAGCTGTTTCAGGCTGTCAGCAGGGCTGGCAATGAACGCCATTGGATCAATAGCCTTGAATGACTGGCTGGAAACCAGATCATTTTCCACCACCTGATAGAGTCCGCGCCGATCCGCATCGGACACATCGCCAGCATCGATGGCAATGGCAACCTGTAACGGTCGATAATCCGACTGGTAGATGTCAAATTCGGCCGCCATGGCTTGAAATGATGTAAGTAGAATTGGTAAAAGCAGAGCCATCCATCGCATGGCCGGCTTTCTAGCGCCGCTATGACTGAAACACAAGTTGAAATCGCCGTCTGAAGTATTGTTAAAATAACACGTTGCTTTCTGTCCGTATAGGTATATTATTGATATTAAAACAGGAAGCTCTCTCCTTTCAGGAGGTAAGATATATGTTTCATGTTATTGATGATATTCCTGAACTACGGGACGTATTGAAAGAACTCATTGTCTGTTCCGGCCACCAGTCGATGCAATTCGACTCAGCCGAGTCATACCTGGAATATTTTGATTCTGATGATTTTGTCGCACCTGTGGCTATTTTAAGCGATTATATGATGACCGGAATAACCGGATTCCAACTGATCAAGCAAGTACGGAAGGAATTGCCGTATCAAAAAGCTGTCATCCTTTCAGGCACGCCCTGCTCTGAATTTCATGCCGATATTGAGTCCCATCTCTGTTATTCATTAACCAAACCTTACAGAATTGAAAAACTGTTTTCCCTGCTGGAAGCACTGGAAAAGTGCGATCAGCACTGCCAACTGAATCGTGCCAATTTCCAGCAGCCCCGTTGCCAATATGGTCTTGAGCATGAATGCCCGTTTGGCTCTTTCAAATCCCATCCGGCATAGGCTATTTTGCATTACCCTGTTCTGTGCTATTTTTGAGCCATCATGCTGATTTGACGCTGGTTCATTGGAACTGTGGAATAAATGCAGGAACCTGATTACGGTAGTTAGCATATTCAGGATGCTGGGCAATCATTCTCCGCTCTTCAAAACCGGATCCAATCAGAAAATAGAGACAGACAGCCAATGCCATATTTAAACTGTTGATGCTCTGCCCGGGGTTAGCCAGTAGCACCAACATCACGCCGCTATACATCGGATGGCGCACATGCCGGTAAACCCCGCTAACAATAAATGGGTCGACATCATTATTCTGTGGCCGAAGCCCCACAAACGCCATGCTGTCAATTGGCCGAAATGCCGCCAGCACCACGATGCCTCCAGCCAGCTGTATGCCGACAAGCAGATAAAACAGCAAACCATCGGCATGATACAACGGACTATCCGGCAACGTATGCATAAACGTCAGCCAAAGCGTCGTCAATAACAGTGACACTACGGTATAAACCATCCGGTATTGTTGTGCAGAAAGAGCCGACCGGGTGATCGCACGCTTGATGGGTTCCGTCGCCATGAGGCTATGCACCAGCGCGAACAACAGGGTAGCCAGCCAGACCTGTAGCGCCGCATTCACCCCCAATCTCTCGTATCACAACATATCATGAAGCGATATCATGCATTAGAAGGCGCAAAATTCAACGCTTCGCCAACAACCACCCCTCATTCCTGACCCAGCAGTGGCAAAGCCATCCGAGTATGCCACCATAGACAAGGTGGGCGATGTAGACAGTCAACGGCATGGTCGGCATCTCTCTGCCCATAAAACCGATACCCAGCGCCTGTACGGGCGGACTCAGCAAGAACACAGTGCCGATAATCACGCCATAGGCAATACCCCAGAGCATCGTTTTTCTACCCAGCAAGACGGCAAAAATGATACCGAATGATGCGCCATTCCAGTAATGGTATGCATAACCGAGCATATCCGACATATCTGACGGTCCCACCATAAATTGGTCGGTCAGAAGCACCCCCATCAGCCTTGGCAGATCACCGGGCATGCCGCCGTGATGGAAACTGTACATACGCACCGCTTCCAACCCGATTGTGGCAATGATTCCGGCACCTGCACCAGCCAACACCCTGTTGACCAGTCTTGTATAACCGTTCAAGCGGGCAAACAGCAGCGCCGCCAGCAGCACACCAATGGAGGGAAGCAGCAACCACAGGCCCGTCTCCTTCATATCGGCAATACCGGCCTGGGCCGCTACAAAAATATTGGGAGAAACGCCTGCTGAAGCCAGAATCAGCAGGCTGGTTAATATCTCGCCCGTGCGTCCGAATGCGAACACCCCATCCAGCGACGATGCTTGTATAGAATTAACGTGACAGGACATCTTCAGTAAATCCCCGGTTCATTCCAACAAGCCATGCCTACATGCCACCCAGCATGCCTGTCATTTTCTTCAACTTGCCATCGAGCATTCCCGCCACTTTGTTAATCTTGGGATTGTGATAAACGGAGAGAACGCGCGAAGGCGGCACATAGGCGACCATGGTTGATCCATTTGCAGCTTTATAGACATTGATGCGTACAGGCACCGCAATGCCAGCGCCGGCATTGGCTCCAAACAGCTTCTTGCCCACTGTGGCATTACCCACGAAAATACTTTCAGATTCAATGCTCAGACCGACCATGGACATCACTCGACCCTGATGCAATTCGCCCATCACCATCATGCCATTCTTATGCACCATGCCCTTGAGACGGTCAACTACGTCGGACACTGACCCCGATGCTTTGACCTGCACGGTCAGGTCATCCGCTTGGGCGACGGCAGGTAAACCGCTCAACATACCTGCGGACAGAATCAGCGCGGCCCATGTAAGTTTTGATCGTTGTTTTTTCACTGTATTACTCATTGTATTTCTCCTATGTCGGATGAATTTCCGTCAGCCGCCTGCGTTAACATGAAACAAACGCAGGATAGCTACGGCATCACCCCAAGAGTCGGGAAATGGAAATAAAGATTACACGGAACCGATGGAATCCGCGCGTGATTGCCTATCAGATCAATACTGTCAATGACTAATACGTAAATCAGATCGACGCATGCCGAACATGACATGCATAAATGGCTGGCCGAAGAACTTGTCGCCTTCCATCATCGCCTGCACCATGGACTCCTTGGTGCGCGCCATCAGCTCCTTGACCTCCATCATGCGCTTCTTCATCGCCTTCTTTTGCGACGGCGTCATGTTCTTCGACTGTTTCAGCATCTTCATTTTTGCCATCATCAGTTTCTTGATAGCAGCGAACGGCGCATAGCCGGTTTTCACCGGTGCCAGTTCAGGGCCATGCGGGGTAATTTTATAGGGAGGAACCATCAGATGCATGGTCACGCCGTGCGGGTCCACGCCACCGTCAAATTGCAAATCCTGCTTGTCGCCTCGCACTAACTCGCCAATCATCATGTGAACAATCTGTCCGTCATTGACCAATTTACCATTGCGATAAATCTTGCCAGTGCCCCAAAAGCCAGCATAGGTAAACTCCGTCGGCATCAAACGCGTACCAATTCCCGTAGCGCCATGCAACAAGTGATTGGTCACCACCCCACCGAAGAACGGATAACCCATGCCGTGCGGCAGCGCCTTCTTGACCACCACGCGATAGGTAAATTTGCCATCCGGACTCTTGAACGAGGCATCAAAATCAACCTTGTCCTTGGTTCTGGCGCCATCAATGGCCGTCGCATCCACCAGATTCATCTTGACGCTGCCAACGCCCACCGTCATCCAGTCGGAGAACGGCGTGGCATGATCCACGAACGTATATTTACCGTTTTCCGACCGCAACCAACTGGGTTGCATGCCGATCAACGGAAACGGCGCCTGTTCCCAGCCCACAGGATGCGCCGGCGTGCCGAACACAGCTGGATCGACAAAACGGGGGCCGGGCAATGTCCAGCGCGTGCTGGTATTCTTTTTCACCAGACCAACCCTGATCGGCCCGCCCAGCAAATCCGGCGGATTGGCTACCCTGGCATGGCTCATGGTGTAGGCGTACAGACCGATATGGGGCAGCCCATTGTCCATACCTGGCATAAATCCCATATGCCTGCCTGACTCGGCCTGCGCCGCAGTAAGTGGAAGCATCCACAGGATCATCGCCATAAGACTCAGGGTGATTTTGTAGAGCAGGTTGTCTGCCCATGTAACAGGTGAAAACTTTACAGGAAAGTTGTTAAAAACGGTTGATTGACTCATTCCGCCCTCCTTGCATACAGCACAATATACGACGCCTGTGTATGCTTACTGCATCGCAGACGGCTCACCCTTCACATGGATGTGATGACTAGACGATACAGAGGAGGTATTTCTTACAACGCGTTAGTTTCGAACAAATTTTACCAGCAGCCAACCCAACGCGACTGCCATCAGACCCGCCAAACGGATGGCATGCGGCGGGATATCCGGCAGTCGCCGGATCATGTTGATCATCTGCACGGGAAAGAGCGCATAGGCCGCGCCTTCCAGTACCATCACCAATCCCAGCGCAATCAGCAGATCATCCATTCTGGAGCCATCCTCCTATCCCGGCATAGCCGGAACCAAATTGGAAAAATGTAGCTATCGATGTGACTGCTGGAAGAAATTGAAAAATTCGGAGTTTGGAGAAATAACCAGCTTCGTATGAGCATTAATTGACTTTTTATACGCTTCCAACGAACGGGTAAATGCATAGAATTCAGGATCCCTGTTATAAGCCTTGGCATAAATACCGGTAGTCTGGGCATCAGCCTTACCTCGCGTAATTTCAGAATTTTTATAGGCTTCAGCCAGAATCGTCTTGCGTGTCTTTTCAGCCTCGGCGCGAATTTCCTTGGCCGCTTCCTCACCCTCGGAACGGTACTCCTTGGCAATACGATTACGCTCGGCCTTCATGCGCTTGAAGACAGCATCCGAGTTTTCCGGCGGTAGGTCAGCGCGTTTGATACGCACGTCTATAACAGATATACCAAGGTCTTTGACAGCCTTGTCAGCACGATCACGAATCGATTTCATCAATGCCACGCGCAATGTGGCATCTTTTCCACCGGAAACAATTTCAGGCAGAGTATGCTGGCCCAGCACTTCTCGCACTTTACCACGCACCACATCGTCCATACGAGCAACCACGCCGGCCTGCGTACGCGCTACCTGATAAACCTTTAGCGGTTCGGTAATACGCCAACGGGTATAACTGTCCACCAGAATGGTTTTCTTGTCTTTGGTAATCACCTCGTTCGGTGGCGCATCACTTTCTAGCAACCGTTTATCAAAGTTGGTGACACTCTGCCATGGTAATTTGAAGTGCAAGCCAGCCTCTTTGACAACCTCTTTCGGGTTACCGAACTGCAGCACCAATGCCTGTTGGCGCTGATCAACCACGAAGGCGCTCATGCTGGCTACAACTGCTGCTACCACCAGAACTACTACAATAAATACCTGTTTCAGGCTCATTTCTGCACCTCCACCTTGCTACCGAGTTTTTCCAGCGGCAGGTACGGTAGCACCCGTTTTGCCACAGCCGAATCAATAATAATCTTGTCGGCACGACTTAACACATCCTGCATGGCGTCCAAATACAAACGTTTGCGTGTCACTTCGGGAGCCAGTTTATAGGCGGCCAGCACACTGTCGAAACGGGCAGCTTCACCCTTGGCATGCTCGACGACCTGCTTGGCGTAACCCTGGGCGTCCAACACCATCTTTTTAGCCTCACCGCGAGCATTCGGGATAATATCGTTGGCGTAAGCTTGCGCTTCATTTTTAGCACGTTCTTTATCTTCGCGCGCACTGGCCACATCCTTGAACTCCTTGATGACGCGCTCCGGCGGTTGTGCATCTTGCAGTTTCACAGTGCTGACCGAGATGCCCGCCTTGTAACTGTCCAGAATCGACTGAATCAGATCCTGTGTCTCCACTTCCACTTCCGCTTTTTTGGTTGTCAGCACATCATCAATCATGGTGCGACCGATGATTTCGCGAATTGCCGATTCGGCGGCATCGCGTACAGTTTTGGTAGGTCTGTCAATATTAAACAGGTAATTTTCCACATTCTTGATTTTATATTGTACAATAAAAGAGATATCGACGATATTTTCATCCTTGGTCAACATCAGCGATTCATTGGTTCGTTTACGAACAGTTCCATCACCAAACTGACGGAAACCGATTTCCAGACGCTGAATGCGGGTAACCGGCAACTTTTCCACCGTATCAACCGGATACGGAATAGCCCAGTTCAGCCCCGGCCCTTTGGTGGTATCATATTTCCCGAAACGCAACACAACCGCTTCTTCATCGGCAGCCACTTTATAAAAGCCTGACAAGCCCCAGAACAGCACTACCGCCGCCATGATGCCGATAATAGCATTCTTATTGAGTTCAGGCGCTTTTCCCGAGCCGCCGCCTTTGCCCCCGCCAAACATGCTGCCAAAGCGTTCTTGTAATCGGCGTATCACCTCATCCAGATCCGGCGGTGTCTGGTTGCCGCCCCCACGCTTGTTACCCCACGGATTCTGATTGTGATCATTCTGGTTGCTCCAGGGCATACCTGACCTCCATACGTTTAAAACAGCGGCGCAGTGTAACGGCCCGATTGCGTGATTGCACCCTTCGGTATTGCAAGTGTATTTCAGGGCTAATCCGGCATCCATCCTGCTGATCATTGCCCATGGCTATTATCTTACAACTTTTGCATTACGAACAGGGTTAAATCAGATCTTCAGCCATATACTTCGCGCATTGGCTGGTAAAGGATTGCGCCATGACTGATTCGAAAGGCATGCTCACAGTGATCGCCACAATTCTCAAACAGGCGGGAAAAAATATTGTGATGCCCGCTTTTCACGCCTGCATACACGCATCTATCAAAACAGATGGCTCCATTGTTACCGAAACTGATTTATCATGCCAGTGTTTCATTCAATCGAAACTGGCAAAACTGGACGCAAGCATCCCCTTTCTTGGCGAAGAGATGTCAGAGGCAGAGCAGATGGCCTGCCTGCAACAGAGCCAGGGACGTTATTGGTGTCTGGACCCGCTGGACGGCACCAGTAACTTTGCCGCGCACTTTCCCGTGTTTTCGATCTCACTGGCGTTGATTGAGCAGGGCATTGTTCAACTGGCCTGCATTTATGATCCCGTGCGGGACGAACTATTTACTGCAGTGGCTCAGCATGGCGCTCGGCTAAATGGCACCCTCATTTCGGCCTCTTCAGGCAAGCATATCCACGATGCTGTCGGCCTTGTGGACTTCAAACGCCTTGCACCGGGCCTGGCAACAAAACTGCTACTTCATCCGTGCTATCGCAGCCAGCGCAACATCGGCAGTTGTGCGCTGGAATGGGCCTGGCTGGCTGCAGGTCGGGGTCAGTTCATTATTCATGGTAGTGAAAAACTCTGGGATTTTGCTGCCGGCAGCCTGATTGCCAGCGAAGCCGGTTGCGTGGTCGGTGATTTTAACAGCGCCCCACTGTTCCCTGCGTCCACACTTTCCTGCTCCGTTTTAGCTGCCTCTGACCCTGTCATTCATGCATCACTAAAACTTCAACTGGACGTCTGAACTGTCGAAAAAACTGAGCATAATTATAGCCGCCAAAATCATAGTCGCTTTTTCAGCTTTAATTCGCTAGAGTGCGCCTGCATTTTTGTAGTTGATAGTGTTCTAAACAGCACCTTTTAAACACACAAACTGGAGGGGATTACATGGGTAGCGTTAGCAATCTGAAAATTGATTTGGTAGAAGTCTGTGAGGCAGCGGCACGAGCTTGCGCTCCATTTGTCGGCTCCGGCCAGAAAGATGAGGGCGATGGTCTGGCCGTGGATGCCATGCGCACCCGCATCAACGAAGTAAAGATGAATGGCATGATCGTGATTGGCGAAGGAGCCAAAGATGAAGCCCCTGCCCTTTACGATAACGAAAAAGTGGGTACGGGCAAAGGTATCGGCGTCGATATCGCTGTCGATCCGATTGAGGGTACCAACCTGTTCGCCAAGGATATGCCGGGCTCTATCGTAACGCTGGCTGCCGCTCCTGAAGGCGCTATGTTCCGTCCCGGTTCCTGTTTTTACATGGATAAGCAGGTGTATCCCAAGGCTGCACGCGGCCAGATTGATCCGGAAGCGCCCATTGCGGATCGCCTGAATCAACTTGCCAAATCTTTGGATAAATCAGTTTCAGAGCTGAAGATTTTCATTCTCGACAAGCCTCGCCATCAGCAGATGATGCAGGAGGTCTATGCCACTGGTGCCAAAGTACGCCTGGCCACAGACGGCGATGTAAATGGTGCGATTCAAGCCGTATTGAATATGGGTTCCGATGCCCTGTTCGGCATTGGCGGTACGCCGGAAGGCATTGTGACAGCCTGCGCCGCTCGCGCTATGGGCGCTGAAATGTTCGGTCGCATGGCTCCGCAGAAAGATTTTGAAATTAAACTGTGTGAAGAAGAAGGCGTTGATACCAAGCACATCCTCACCCGTGATGAGCTGGTCACATCTGATGATTGCCTGTTTATCGCCACCGGACTTACCTCGGGCGCTTACGTGCATCACGTCAAGGCTGGACATGATGCCTTTGGCAAGTTCATGACCACGGATACGGTCGTCCTGGATGGCGGCATCGGCAATATCCGTCACGTTATGACCACGCTGCACGTTTAAGCAATTTTAATATTATTATCTTTTACATAAGATCGCCTTATGCAAAAGATAATAAACACTGATTAGATTTTATACTTGAAATAGATAGGGTTCATCATTCTGAATCATAGAACTCGAAGGGGAATACGCATATGAGCAACAATCGCAGACATCTGGCCAACGCCATCCGTGCTCTGGCCATGGACGCAGTACAGAAAGCCAATTCAGGGCATCCCGGAGCACCTATGGGCATGGCGGATATCGCCGAAGTCCTGTGGAACGACTACATGCAGCACAATCCGAACAACCCGAAATGGGCTGATCGTGATCGCTTCATTCTTTCCAATGGTCACGGCTCTATGCTTATTTATTCCCTGTTGCATTTGACCGGCTACGATCTGGGCATTGATGACATCAGGCAGTTCCGTCAGTTACATTCCCGCACTCCGGGTCATCCGGAATACGGCTATGCTCCGGGCATTGAAACTACAACTGGCCCACTGGGTCAGGGTATTACCAACGGTGTAGGTATGGCATTGGCAGAAAAGACACTGGCTGCCCAGTTCAATAAGCCAGGACACAACATTGTTGATCACAACACCTATGTGTTCCTCGGCGATGGCTGTCTGATGGAAGGTATTTCACATGAAGCATGTTCACTGGCCGGTACACTGGGTCTGGGCAAGCTGATTGCATTCTGGGATGACAATGGCATATCCATCGATGGTGAAGTAGAAGGCTGGTTCACCGATGATACTCCAGGCCGTTTCGAAGCTTATGGCTGGCAGGTCATCCGCAATGTGGATGGTCATGATGCTGATGAAATCAAGGCTGCTATCGAAACCGCCAAATCTAATTCAGACAAACCTACCATGATCTGTTGCAAGACCATCATCGGCTTCGGCTCTCCAAATCTGGCCGGTACTCATGACTGTCATGGTGCTGCTCTGGGTGATGAAGAAATCGCACTGGTTCGTAAAGAACTGGGTTGGGAATATCCACCATTTGAAATCCCTGCTGATGTCTATGCTGGCTGGGACAACAAGGAAGCCGGCGCTGCCGCAGAATCCGAATGGGATGGCCGCTTTGCTGCATACGCGGCTGAATACCCTGCTGAAGCTGCTGAATATAAACGTCGTATTGCCGGTGAACTGGCCGCTGGCTGGGAAGCTGGTGCTGATGCATTTATCGCAGAAGTTGCTGCCAAAGGCGAAACCATTGCCTCACGCAAAGCTTCACAGAATGCTATTGAAGGCCTGGCCAAGATCACGCCTGAATTCCTGGGTGGCTCTGCCGACCTGGCTGGCTCCAACCTAACACTGTGGTCTGCTGCTGATCCTGTTCGCTGCAATGATGGCGGTAACTACGTCAACTACGGTGTACGTGAATTCGGCATGACTGCAATGATCAACGGTATTTCCCTGCACGGCGGCTTCGTACCATACGGCGCAACCTTCCTGATGTTCTCTGAGTATGCTCGCAATGCACTACGCATGGCTGCATTGATGAAGATTCGCAACATTGAAGTCTATACCCATGATTCTATCGGCCTAGGTGAAGATGGCCCTACCCATCAGCCTGTAGAGCAGACAGCAACCCTGCGCATGATTCCGAATATGGATGTATGGCGCCCATGTGATGCAGTTGAATCTGCTGTATCATGGAAAGTTGCTATCAAGAATACCACTGGCCCGAGTTCATTGATTTTCTCACGTCAGGGCCTGCCTCATCAGGATCGTAGCGCTGAGCAGATCAAACTGATCGAACGCGGTGGCTACATTCTGAAAGATTGTGCAGGCACACCGGATGCAATCATTATTGCTACGGGTTCTGAAGTATCACTGGCTATGGAAGCTGCTGCCGCCTCGGACAAGAATGTACGTGTTGTATCCATGCCATCGACCAATGCATTTGACAAACAGGATGCAGCATACAAGGAATCCGTTCTGCCAGCAGCCGTGTCCGCACGCGTTGCCGTAGAAGCCGGAGTCACCGGCTTCTGGGCAAAGTATGTCGGTCTTAATGGCAAGGTTATCGGTATAGATACTTTCGGCGAGTCCGCACCGGCTGGCGAACTATTTAAACTGTTCGGCATTACTGCGGAGGCTGTGCTTGCAGCTGTAAACGAAGTAGCTTAATTTAAATAAAACTACAATAAAGGGAGTGAAGTATGACAATTAAAGTTGGTATTAACGGATTTGGCCGCATTGGCCGTATGGCATTCCGCGCTATTGCTAAAGAATTTCCGGATATGGAAGTGGTCGGCATCAACGACCTGCTCGACCCGGAATATCAGGCTTATATGCTGAAATATGATTCCGTACATGGCCGTTTTGATGGCGATGTATCGGTTGACGATGGCAATCTGGTTGTGGATGGCAAAACCATCCGCGTCACTGCCGAGCGTAATCCGGCTGACCTGGCCTGGGGCGATATCGGTGTTGACGTTGTACTCGAATGCACCGGCTTTTTCCTGACTGAAGAAACCTGCCAGGCTCATATCGATGCCGGCGCATCTAAAGTATTGCAGTCTGCACCGTCCAAAGATGCGACTCCGATGTTCGTTTACGGCGTCAACCACAATGATTATGCCGGTCAGGCCATCGTATCGGCTGCGTCCTGCACCACCAACTGTCTGGCACCTGTCGCCAAAGTACTGAATGACAACTTCGGTATTAAACGTGGCCTGATGACCACGGTTCATGCTGCAACTGCTACCCAGAAGACTGTTGATGGCCCGTCCAATAAAGACTGGCGCGGTGGTCGTGGTATTCTGGAAAACATCATCCCATCTTCTACCGGTGCAGCCAAAGCTGTAGGTAAGGTTATCCCATCACTGAACGGTAAACTGACTGGTATGGCGTTCCGCGTCCCTACTTCTGACGTTTCCGTGGTCGATTTGACCGTTGAGCTGGAAAAAGAAACCACATACGACAATATCGTTTCCACCATGAAGGCAGCTTCCGAAGGTGCGATGAATGGCGTTTTGGGCTTCACTGATGAGAAGGTGGTTTCTACCGACTTCCGTGGTGATTCACACCCGTCCATCTTTGACTCCACTGCCGGTATCGCTATCGACAGCACATTCGTCAAAATCGTTGCTTTCTACGACAACGAATATGGCTATACCTGTAATATGCTGCGCGTATTAAGTCACATCGCCGGCTAACAAATCATGCGTGGGAGTATCGAAAGATACTTCCACGTTTGTCATTGTCCCCTGCCCCGCTTTATTCACAACAGAAACCGGCTAGTCGACAGCGACAAGCGTTCGCAAAGAATAAATATAACATTGAATGTCATCCCACTGTCATAATTTATGACACAATGAGCCATTCATGATTCCAAGGAGTAGCAGATGTCTGTAACAAAAATGACCGATCTAGATCTCAAAGGAAAGCGCGTACTCATTCGTGAAGACCTGAATGTGCCGATCGTCGATGGTGAAGTAGGTGATGATACCCGCATCCGCGCCAGCCTGCCGACCATGCAGAAAGCCATGCAGGCCGGTGCTAAAGTACAGGTTTGTTGTCACCTGGGTCGCCCGACTGAAGGTGAGTATGATGAAAAATTCTCACTGGCTCCAGTTGCTCGCCATCTGTCCAAGCTGCTCGGAAAAGAAGTGCGTCTGGTTAAAGATTATCTGGATACCGCACCGGAAGTCGCTGAAGGCGAACTGGTACTACTGGAAAATATCCGTTTCAATGTTGGCGAAAAGAAAAATGATGAGGCGCTCTCAAAACAATACGCATCTCTGTGTGATGTCTATGTGATGGATGCCTTCGGCACCGCGCATCGCGCTCAGGCTTCTACCCATGGCGCTGGCAAGTTTGCACCGGTTGCATGCGCAGGCCCACTCCTGGCCGCAGAACTGGAAGCCCTCGGTAGCGCACTGGATAATCCGGCACGTCCGATGGTGGCCATTGTTGGCGGCTCTAAGGTTTCCACCAAACTGACTGTGCTGGAATCCTTATCCAAAATCGTCGATCAGTTGGTCGTGGGCGGCGGTATCGCCAATACCTTTATTGCCGCATCTGGCAAACCAGTTGGTAAATCACTGTATGAAGCGGATTTAGTCGATACCTGCAAGAAATTGACTGCTGATGCAGAAGCACGCGGCGGCAGCATTCCTGTCCCGACCGATGTGGTTTGCGCCAAGGAGTTCTCCCCGACTGCAGAAGCCACACTGAAGAGCGCGGATGACACCCTGGATGACGATATGATTTTCGATATCGGCCCTGACTCTGCTGCAGAACTGGCTGAAATTCTCAAGGGTGCCGGTACCATAGTCTGGAATGGCCCACTTGGCGTCTTCGAGTTTGACCAGTTTGGCGAAGGCACCAAGGCTGTTTCACTGGCTATTGCCGAATCCGATGCATTCTCCATTGCTGGCGGCGGCGACACTCTTGCTGCTGTAGCCAAATATGGCATTTCCGACAAAGTATCTTACATTTCAACCGGCGGTGGCGCTTTCCTGGAATTCCTGGAAGGTAAGAAACTGCCTGCGGTTGCCATGCTAGAGGAGCGAGCAGCCTAAGTGACTCAAGAATTCCGTAGAACCAAAATTGTAGCAACATTAGGCCCCTCCTCTGAATCACCGGAGGTGTTGGATCGCTTAATCGGTGCCGGCGTCAATGTCGTACGCCTGAATTTTTCGCATGGCACGCCTGCTGAACATCGTCAGCGCGCTGAAAATGTACGCATTGCAGCCAAAAATCACGGCGTATATGTGGGCATTCTGGCTGATATGCAAGGCCCGAAAATTCGTATCGGTAAATATAAAACCGGCAAGACCTATCTTAAGCCGGGCCAGAAATATATTATTGATGGCGCGCTTGGATTGGATGACGGTGATGATGAACGCGTTGGACTGACTTACAAAGAACTGGTTGGAGATGTTGTTTCGGGTGCCCGTTTATTACTCAACGATGGATTGATTGTCATGGATGTCGATGAAATTATCGGGCAGGAAATCCATTGCACGGTCATGGTTGGTGGTGAATTATCCAACAACAAGGGCATCAATCGTGCTGGCGGTGGCCTCTCTGCCGATGCGCTAACCGAGAAAGACAAGGAAGACATTAAATCGGCTTGTGCGATTGGCGTGGATTATATTGCCATCTCCTTTCCTCGGAATGGTGCCGATATGGATTATGCCCGCTCGCTGGTGCGCGCTGAAGGTAGCAACGCTGGCCTGATTGCAAAAGTGGAACGTGCTGAAGCCGTTGAACCTGAAAATCTAACTTCGATTATGGAAGCCTCGGATGCAGTCATGGTGGCGCGTGGCGATCTGGGTGTAGAAATTGGGGATGCTGCGGTGCCTCCCGTACAAAAGCGTATCCTGCGCGAAGCGCCCAAGCATAATACGCCAGTGATCGTAGCGACGCAGATGATGGAGTCGATGTGCAATAATCCGATTCCAACCCGTGCTGAAGTCAATGATGTGGCCAATGCCGTACTCGACGGTACCGATGCAGTGATGCTGTCTGGCGAATCAGCAGCAGGTAAATATCCGGTAGAAGCAGTGCAAGCCATGCATCGCACCTGTATCGAAACAGAAAAACAACATGTTTTACCATCCGCCACAACACGCGATCCTCGCTTTCCGCCACACTCTATCGATGAGTGTATTGCACGCCAGGCGATGGAAACCACACATATGATGCCGGTTACTGCGATTGCTGCATTTACGCACAGTGGCAATACCGTATTATATATGTCTCGTCATCTGACCCGGTCGCCAATCTATGCATTGACCCCGTCCGCTGAAACAGCCGGTCGTGTGACGCTGTATCGAAATGTCATACCTAAACCTTTTAGTGAGTCATATGCGGAGACCGATGCTCCCAAAGCGACGCGGGATTGCCTGTCGATGATGCTCTATGATGATCTGGTTACGGATGATGATCTGGTCGTCATGACGCTGGGCACACCAATGGGCAGGGCCGGTAGCACCAATGCCATGAAGATTGTCCGCGTAGGCAATGAATTTGGCAGATTTGAACAAACATAAACTTTACGGTTCATACGAACTGATTTGTGGGGCATACTATGCCCGCTAAAATACAAGGAGGAAAAAATGGCATTAATTTCATTACGTCAATTGCTGGATCACGCCGCTGAGAACAGCTACGGCATGCCCGCATTCAATGTAAACAATATGGAGCAGGTGCATGCAATCATGCAGGCTGCGGATGAGACGAACTCACCAGTGATTATGCAGGGTTCTGCCGGCGCGCGCGGTTATGCAGGTGAATCATTTCTGCGTCACCTGATCTCCGCAGCGATTGAGCAGTATCCGCATATCCCTGTAGTCATGCATCAGGATCATGGTGCTGAGCCGGCAGTATGTCTGCGCTCCATCCAGTCCGGTTTCTCATCGGTGATGATGGACGGTTCGTTGATGGCCGATGCCAAAACCCCTTCCAGCTATGAATACAATGTAGAAACCACCAAAAAAGTTTGCGACATGGCGCATGCTGGTGGCGTATCTGTTGAAGGCGAACTCGGTTGTCTGGGTTCTCTGGAAACCGGCGAAGCCGGTGAAGAAGATGGCAGCGGTGCAGAAGGCGTTCTGACTATGGATCAAATGCTGACCGATCCTGAAGAAGCCGCTGACTTTGTTGAACAGACCGGCGTGGATGCGCTGGCCATTGCAATTGGCACGTCCCACGGCGCTTACAAGTTCACCAAGCCACCTACAGGTGACATTCTGGCCATTGACCGTGTGAAAGAAATTCATGCACGCCTGCCAAATACACATCTGGTCATGCACGGTTCATCTTCTGTTCCACAGGAATGGCTGTCTGTGATCAACGAGTTCGGTGGTGATATCGCCGAAACCTACGGTGTTCCTGTTGAAGAGATCGTTGAAGGCATCAAGCATGGCGTTCGTAAGGTTAATATTGATACCGACCTGCGTCTGTCTTCGACCGGTGCAGTACGCAAGTTCCTGTCCGAGAATCCGTCCAACTTCGATCCTCGCAAGTTCCTTAAGGCTTCCACCGCAGCCATGCAAAGCGTTTGCAATGCTCGCTTTGAAGCCTTCGGTTCTGCCGGACATGCATCTGATATCACTGCAAAATCACTGGAAAAGATGGTTAGCTTCTACAGCTAATCGGTTTTCTGTTTATCAAAAAGGTGGGCTGTTGCGAGCCCACCTTTTTTGTTGCCCCGCATAACTGGCAATCCTGATCTGATACCGAATCACCGACTTCAATGCCAATCTCTGCCATATTTTCAGACCTCACCTATAAAATCCAATGCCAGACCCTCGCCTCTTGAATTTACCTTTGCGTTCTTTGTGTCTTTGCGCGCCATGCCTTTGAGATTCAAAACCAAAAGCGACTCACGCCAAGTCGCAAAGTCGCCAGGAATTCATGATCCACTACAAAAAAAGGCCTCCACTTGCGTGGGGGCCTTTTTTTGTAGTGAGTCGAAAGTCAGGATTAAGCGTGAACACCCAGAGCGTCGCGCCAGCCAGGGTAGAGCTTGTCGGCATCGCCTGGAAATGATTCGAATGCGCGTGCGAATTCTTTGTGTTCTTTCGCAAACTCAATCGGATCTGCACCCGCTGCATAGCAGTCATAAGCCTGATCCAGTGATTTACCACCGGCTGCCGGCGAATCGATATGACCGAATGCACCGCCACCACAAGTATTGATGAAGTTGCCATGACCGAGATTCTCGCAGAAACCAATCAGACGCAGTGCGTTCATGCCACCGGAGATGATTGGCGTTGTGGCTTTCATGCCATACCACTTCTGATTAAAGTAAGTACCCATGCACTCGTCGCGTTCGAGCATATAAGCCAGCACAGTATCATTGGCAGCGCCTTCCATTTTTCCGTAGCCCATGGTGCCTGTATGAATGCCGGAAGAACCCATCAAACGCGCCATCTTCATGTGTACCAGCATGGTGAAACCACGCGGGTTGACTTCGGATGTCGCCATGCCATGACCAGCACGATGATAATGCAGGAAGTTATCCGGGAATTCCATACGGCAAGAGGTAACGCCGGCAGGGCCAGCCACAAAACCATCCACCAGGAAGGCGATATGGTTGGCGCTATTGATTTTTTCGAAAGTTTCCAGAATGAACTCACCACGCGCAACCAGTTCATTATGATAGTCAGCCGTAATATTGGCAGAGAAGAATTTCACTTCGCCGGTTTCCTGCTGGGCGCGATCCATGGATTCTGCAATCTTCGGCATCACTTCCTTGGTCGGACAGAATACCTGATTGGCCTGTGGTTCATCATTCTTGATAAAGGTGCCGCCGAGCCAGAAATCATAACACGCTTTGGCGAATGGTTCAGGACGCAGACCCAGTTTCGGTTTGATGATGGTGCCGGCGATATAGCCACCATCCACTTCAGGACGGCCCATGGTCTTCCACATTTCAGTAATATTGTTAGCAGGGCCAATAAAGTTGCGCACCATGCATTCTGGCATACCGAAATCAAGCAGACGCAGACCGATAATGTCGCCCATACCCTGGTTGTTACCGATAATCATGGAGGTCATGTGAGCAATACCATAATTGCCATCAAGCAGGTTAATATCAAACAATTCCACAGGATAGGCAATTTTAATCAGGCCGCCCTTTTCGCCAAAGGCAGTTTCATCAACGTGATACACCATGGCATCAACGCCGCGTGTGAAATCATCCGTGGTGGAAACTTCAACATTGGTACCGGTTGAGGATTCTGCTGCAACATGTGCAGCTGTAGCCAAAAAGCCGAGATTCGGCTGTGGCAATAAACGGTAAGCACACAATAAATGTTTACCGCCAGCAATTAGTTCGTCTTCATTCAAGCTCAAATCAGCATAACGATTCGATTGATCCATTAGGTCATTCCTCCAGTTTTTGTAGAAGCAGCGTCCGAGTTTGGAGCCCCTCTCATTCGCGGCAAAGCATGATAAACTTCTTTGGCGACGAGGGGAAGTCTAAAAAATTCTTCCATAATGTAAAATCAAAGGTTATGATATGTTCCATCAATTTAACTTATAAAGTAACCTTTGCGTCTTGGCGAGAGTTGCTTTTGATTTTATGCTTGAATGGCAATGTCTCGCAAAGCCGCAATGAACGCAAAGGAAAACCTAAAACGACTGGGTCTGCTTCTCTTTGCGGCTCTGTGATTAAGTCTGGTTTGGGGAGAATATCTGATGAATATTACGCTGAAACAGTTCAAAATCATTGAGGCCATTGTCGACAAATGTAATTACACCGAAGCGGCCAAATCGCTATATATGACCCAGCCGGCAGTCTCCATGCAGGTAAAACAGATTGAAGAGCAGATCGGCATGCCTCTGTTCGAGCGCAAAGGAAAACAGGTAAGTGCTACTCAGGCAGGGCTGGAGCTGTTGTATTACGCTCAAAATATCCGCCAGCAGCTCAGGGAGGCATCCGAAGTCATGGAAGAGCTACGGGGACTCAAGCGCGGCAAATTGCATCTGACCATGGCATCTACAGCCAACTACTTCGCCCCGCAATTGATTGCCGCGTTTCATCATCAATATCCGGCTGCACAGGTCACGCTGGATGTCACCAATCGCACCGGACTATTACGTGCGCTGGACAGTAATACAACGGATATGGCCATCATGGGCAGCCCGCCGGATGATCTCCAGCTGACCGGCATTCCATTTCTGGAGAACCCACTGGTGGTGGTGGCCTGGCCCGAGCACCCGCTGGCCAGCCGAAAATCCATTCGCCTGGCGGATGTGGCCGACGAAGATTTTATTGTTCGCGAACCCGATTCCGGTACCCGCATGGCCACCGAACGCTATTTCGCCGAGCACCAACTCAGCTTGAAGCCACGCATGGAGATGAACCGTGCCGAAGCGATCAAACAGGCCGTTATGGCCGAACTCGGCCTGGGTATCGTCTCACTACACACCATAGAAATGGAACTGGCACTCAAACGGCTGGTGGTACTCAATGTGGAAGATTTTCCAATTATTCGCCAGTGGCATATCGTCCACCGTGATGGCAAACGTTTTGCAGCCATTCCGCAGGCCTTTAAAGATTTTGTGCTCGGACATGCCGAATCACTGATTAACCTGGTTCCCTTATAGGGTAGGATGAAGTCGTCAAAAGTCCGCCCATAGCCCCATGATGAATTCTTGCGAAGTCATCGGAGGAATAATGATTGCGCGACTAAAATTGCTGGCCTATTGTTACCTTCCACCTGACCCGGTTTATTCGTGCATGCCGGGGTTTGTGGCGTCATTGACGACCTGCCAGGTCTGTCGTCAATGTAGCCTCATAGCAATATAATAATTTACAGGAGAATCATCATGACATTTGAATTACCGGAATTACCTTACGATAAAGACGCACTGGAACCGACCATCTCTGCTGAAACACTGGAATATCATCACGATAAACATCATGCTGCTTATGTCACCAACCTGAATAAACTGGTCGAAGGCACTGAATTCGCAGATAAAACGCTGGAAGAGATTATTACATCAGCACCGGTGGGCGGCATCTTCAACAATGCAGCGCAAGTCTGGAATCACACCTTTTATTTCAGCGCCCTGAGTCCGGATGGCGGTGGCGCTGCCAGCGGTGAACTGGCTGATGCCATCGCCGCCACCTTTGGTTCCTTTGATGATTTCAAAGCTAAGATGAACAGCGCCGCTGCCGGCAATTTCGGCTCCGGCTGGACATGGTTGGTAAGACATGCAGATGGCGAACTGGCTATTGTAAACACCAGCAATGCGGGCAACCCGCTCTGTGACGGGGATACCCCTCTGCTGGCTATCGATGTTTGGGAGCATGCCTATTATATCGATTATCGTAATGCGCGCCCGAAATATCTGGATGCGATATGGGGCATTATTAACTGGGATGTAGTCGCATCGCGTGGCTGACTGATATCCGATTCCGCCAACATGGAATAGAGAGGAGCGCCGCTGTTTAAAATGGAAATGGCGGCGCTTTTCACCCGTGTAAACATTTGGCGGCTGTTTAACGCTTAACGCGCATGGACTTTTTCATTGCATGATAAGCAGGCCTTGTGCGATAGCGAGCATTGCTTCTCAGGATACAGGAATCCAACCGTACATAACGTGAGGAACGCGCTAGCCTGTCGAAATACCACCCCCAAACAAAGTTACATACCTCCCGCTATTAGGCTTTTATTTCCAGAGAAAAAAACTTGGCGCTTTCTTTGCATAGTATACGGTATATTTTCTTGTTCCCAGCGTT